>DMDP01000043.1 GCA_003445475.1 Peptococcaceae bacterium
AAGGAGGGGCTGTTTGACCTCCAGTTCGTGCCCCAGTTCCTTGTTCTCCCGGTAGGCCAGGACCACGCCGATGCGCAGGTAGTGCGTGGTGTCCTCGTTAAGGTTGACCACCACCGTGCCCATCTCGTAGGTGGTGAGCGGCGGCGGCTCCGGCGCCGCATGCCCACCGGAGCGGCCGAAAAAGAAGTACGAGCCGGCCGCCGCCCCGGCGGCGAGCACCAGAGCCGCCAGGATGTACAACAACTTGCCTTTCGCGCCGCCCTTACTCTCCGCCAAGCCTATCAACCTCTCACATTAACGCTTAAGGTTCACCAGTTCCTGGAGCAGTTCGTCGGACGTGGTGATGATCCGCGCGTTCGCCTGGTAGCCGCGCTGCGTGGTGATCATCGTCGTGAACTCCTGCGCCAGATCCACGTTGGACATCTCCAGGTAGCCGGAGCGGATGATGCCGCGGCCATTGGTACCAGCAAAGTCAATTTCTAAAGGATCCGGGTCCGTAATTCCGGGTGTGACGTCCCATAAGTTGTTACCTACGCGCTTTAAGCTCTCGACATTGCCACAGATGGCGATTCCTATCTTGAAAGTACTGGTCGCAGGGTTACCAGCGGAATCGGTCCCTGTTACGGTAATGGTGCCGTCCGTACCAACACTTATGGTATCTACTCTGTCTTTGTCTACCCCAGTTGCGCCGTCTAGTTGAATGTCGCCTTCTGCGCTACCATCCCACTGTTGTACTCTGTAACCCTGGGCATTCACAAGATAACCGTCCTTGTCAAAGTAAAAGGTTCCGTCACGGGTGTACATAGGGTTGTCGATCGTCGTTCCGCTACTGTCGACAGGCTTCACCACGAAGAACCCGTTGCCCTCGATCGCCAGGTCGAGCACGCGGCCGGTGGTCTGCAGCGGGCCCTGGGTGTGGATGTTATCGATGGCCGCCAGGGTCACGCCCAGGCCGACCTGAGTGGTGTTGATCTCCGTGCGGCCGATGGTCTGGGCCAGCACGTCCTGGAAGTTGGCCCGCGCGCTCTTGAACCCGGTAGTGTTCACGTTGGCGATGTTGTTGGCCACCACGTCCATCCGGATCTGGTGGGTCCGCAAACCGGTAATCCCGGAATAAAGCGACCTCAGCACTTTGTTTCCCTCCTCTGGTTTTCCTTCCGGCCTCCGACCTCTTGCCTCCTGCCTCCGTTGTGGGCTGCTTCGGTCGTTCCACAGCCCGGGCCTCCTTGCGGACCGGCCTCCAACAGATGTCAGAGGTCAGATGTCAGATGTCAGATGTCAGAAGTCGGATGTCGGATGCCGGTGTTATTTCTCCGGCGCCGGTACGATCACGGCGCTGTCGATGTTGGTGAAGACCCGCTCGACCAACCCTTCACCGGTCACCGCGGTGACCACGGTGCGGTGCGGGACGCTGGCCACCAGGGCCAGGTTGCCGTAAATAAGGAGCGAGGACCGGCCCCCCTTGGCCCCGGCCAGGGTTACGGCGCGCTGGAGCCGGGCCAGGTCGTCCGGGCCCAGGGTGATCTGCCGCTCCGCCAGTCTCCTTTGCGCGTGCGCCGAGATCTTCAACTCCTCCTCCCGGACGCGCTCCAGCACTTCGCGGAAGGACGGCCCCTGCGCAGGGCGCGGGCTTGCAGGTGTCGTTATTGGGCCCGGAGCGCCTGGGCCGGATATGCGTTCCACCATTGCTACCTGACCTCCCGCACGGCGCCGAAGTCGTACGGCGCGCCGTCTATCACGACCTGCGCCCCGTCGGCCGTGAGGGTGACCTTCTCCACGACACCCGTAACGGCCGTATCGCCCACCTCGACCACCACTTCGCGCCCGATGAGGGTGGCCGCTTGGCTAAGGATCTGGCTGCGATTCAGGTCCCTGACGCGCTCCTCCAGCTCTATAAGCCGTTCGAGGACACCGAACTGCACGATCTGGTTCATGAAGGCGCCGGGGTCCTGCGGCGCCAGCGGGTCCGGGTGGGTAAGCTGCGCCAGCAAGAGCTTCATGAAAGCGTCCTTGCCGAAGACGTCCCGCGTGCCTGTCGCTGCCGGCGCAGGCGCGGTGCCTACCGCGTTAACCTGCAAGTTGATCACCCCTTCCTATACGGGACTGTTGAAAAAGTTCTTGAACGGTCCCGAATTTTTCAACAGGTCCTAAACCAGGTAGTTAAGCAGCCTTGCGTCGTAATCGGGGCGGGTGTTTGCTTCCGGCACGGGCGCTTCCGCCTCGCCGCCGGGCCCAAGGCCAAAGCCGCGCCCCGTCCAGGTGTACGGCGCGTGGCCCGCCCGCCCGTCCTGTCCCAAGAAGACATGTGCCTGGCCGAGCCAGATATTGTGCTGGGCCAGCGCCTCCCGCAGTTGGGGCAGGGAAGCCGCCAGCGCGTCCCGCGCGGACGCGTCGCCGGTATAGAACTGCGCCGTAAGCTCGCCGCGTATAAGCGTCAGCCTTACCGTCACACGGCCCAGTTCCGGCGGTTCCAGGGCGATCTCGATGCGCAGGGGCCGCCCCGGCTGCTGCCGCAACTGTTCGATGTGCCGGACCACGGCCACCGCCAACTGGGCGGTCAACGGCTGCGGGCCGACGGGTGGGGTTGCCGCGGTGACCGGTGCCGGACCGTTGAGAGGACCGGCGACCGCATTTTCACGTAACCCGGTTGGGGTACCACGGAGCCGGTCTCCGGCCACATCCTCCAGGCCCGCGCGCGGGCCGGGGACACCTGCCGCAGCCTGCCCCACGGCGCCTTGCGGACCGCCCGGGATTTCCCGGCCTGCCGCAGTGCCTGTACCGGTTCTCAGGCCGGCTTGCAGCAGCAGAGGACCGGCATCCGCAAGAGACAAAGGCTGTGTGTTTTGCGCAGGCAGGGCTTTTGGGCCCGCCTCGGGCATTCCATCCATCGGAGCCGCGCGATGGCCGGCAGCAACGTCCTGCCCCGGCGTTGGCGGCGGGCTTTGCGCCCCCCCGGCAGCCGGGGGTCCGGTCGGCGCCGTCTTGGCTTCCGGCAAGAGGCTTGTGCCCTGCGCCGGCGGCTGCAGGGACGGCTTCCCGGTTTGTGCTCCCGTTGCAGAAGGTTGCAAAAGATTATGGGTTTGTGTTGCCTCTGCGGAAGCACCGGGCAACGTCGGGACCGGGGCCTCCTGCGGGCCGCCCGCGGCCGGCCGGGTCTCGCCCGCCTGCGCCAACAAAGCCGCCCTTGCTCCGGCCTGCATTGCCGGAACGGCGTGTTCCGTGCCTGCCGGCACGAGCGGCGACCTTCCGGGTTGGGCGGCCAGTATCACGTCCGCCCCGGGTTGCTTTACGCGTCCCGCCGCGCCGTGGGGGATTTCCCGGTCCACCGCAACATTGGCTCCGGCCACTCCGCCGGCCTGCGGCGGCAACCGTTCGGCCCCGGCCACATACAAAGGCAGGCCGGCCGTCGGTAAGGGACCGGTATGGTGCATACCTGGCGGCATAGACGGGTCCGGCGCCACAAGCGGCCCGGGCACACCCTCTACGACGCCCGTCAAAGCCGCTTCGCTTTGCCCGGCAGGCGGTTGTTCATCGGATTGGTTTATGGCCCGCGGGTTGCCGCCGTCAGGAGCAACACCCTCGCAGAAAGCGGCGGCCATTGTTGCCGCTTCTTCCGGTGCCGCGGCTTCATCGCCCGCCGTGCCGGTCTCATCCGGCGCACGCG
>DMDP01000163.1 GCA_003445475.1 Peptococcaceae bacterium
TTCTGTTCATTAAGAAACAGCACCCCGAGCGCGCGGGGCAGGTCGTCTTCCGCCGCAGCGACAAAGAGATCGGCCCCTGGGCCGAGCGTGACGACGACAGCCCCCGCGCCTACCGGCTGGAGTACGCCCGCCTGGTGAACGGCATCGTGTACCCCGCCAACGGCTTCAGCGTCACCGTCAACTCCACCACCGGAGAGGTCACCGACTACAGTATGCGGTGGTGGGATACCTCCTTCCCGGCGCCTGCCGGCGTCATCGACAGGGCCAGGGCGGCCGCCCTCTACCTGGAGAAGCACCCGCTGCTGCTGGAATACGTGCGGGCCTTCGAACGCCGGCCCGACGGTCCCGACCGGCCCAGGTACTTCCTGGTTTACCACCCCACCGGCTGGCCGATGGGGGTGCTGGACGCCAAAACCGGCCAGGAATTAGACGATGAAGGGAAACCGGTCCTCAGCCGCAAGGCCGACTTCACGGACATCGCCGGCCACCCGGCCGCCAAGGAGATCCAACTGCTGGCCGACCAGGGCATTGTCTCGGCCGAGGACGGACGGTTCCGGCCCAACGACCGGGTCACCGGCGGCGAAATGCTGGCGTGGCTGGTGGCCGCCGCCGACCGGGACGGCTACCGGCCCCTGGCCAAGGAGGACGACGACCGGCTTATCGAACGGGCGCTGGCCCTGGGGATCATCGCCGCCGGCGAGGACATCGGGGCGGCTTCCCCCGTAACCAGGCTGCAGGCGGCGCGCTGGCTGGTCAACAGCCAGGGCTTCGGGGCGCTTGCCCGCCACGGCGAGATCTTTAACCTGAAGGTCGCCGACGCGGCGGCCATCGGCCCCGCCGACCGCGGCTACGTCGCCGCCGCCCTGGCCATGGGCTACCTGACCCCGCAGCCCGACGGCCGGTTCGGCCCCGAGGGCGGCGTCACGAGGGGCGAGGCGGCCACCATGCTCGTGCGCGCCCTGACCGCCAAATAAGGCACTGCCGGCTCAAGCAATGTGTTTTTCCGGGTTCTCGGCATCTCTGTCAGGGAGGCCTTTCCACATTTTTTCTACACTTTTCCCGACATTTTGTTGCCACCGGGCCATAGGCTGAAGACGCAAGGACTCCGACCGCTCGGGAGAAATGCAATGATCTCCACCGGGCGGCAACTCGCGGAAAAGGGGGAAGAAGCAGGGTCCGGCACGAGGACGGAGAACTGAAATGCATGGTGAGGCGGCGGTGAAGACCATCTTCGTGGTCGACGACGAGGAGAACATCAGGAACCTCTTGCGCCGGTACCTGGCGCGCGAAGGCTACCGGGTGGAGACTTTCGGCTCCGCCGAGGAAGCGCAGGCGCGCCTGCGGGAAGTTTTCCCGGACCTGCTCATCCTGGACATCATGCTCCCCGGGCAGGACGGCCTGGAATTCTGCCGCGAGTTGCGCCGGCGGAGCAGCGTGCCGGTCATTTTTCTCTCCGCGCGCGGGGAAGAGGTAGACCGCGTTTTGGGCCTCGAACTGGGCGGAGACGATTACGTCCCCAAGCCCTTCAGCCCACGCGAACTGGTCGCCCGCGTGCGCTCCGTGCTCCGCCGGGCCGCCGGCGCCGCCCCGCCGCACAAGATAGAGGCCGCCGACCTCGAGATCTACCCGGGCGACCGCCGCGTCCTTGTCGGCGGGGCCGAGTTGTCCCTCACGCGGAAGGAGTACGATCTCCTGCTGCTTTTTGCCCGCCACCCGCAGCGGACGTTCTCCCGGGAGGAAGTGCTCGACCTGGTGTGGGGATACGACTATTTTGGCGACACCAGGGCGGTGGACGACCTTGTGAAGCGGGTGCGCAAGAAGCTCCGGGCCGCCGGTTCCCGCGCGCAGATAGCTACCGTGTGGGGAGTGGGCTACCGGCTGCAATGCTGAAGCTGCGCAGCATTACCACGAAAATTTTTCTCGGGTACGCCGCGGCGGTGATCTGCAGCACCGGCGTCATGGGTTTCCTCTTCCATACCCTGACGCGGCACTACATGGAGGCGCGGGTAGCCCGCGCTATGATCCGCCAGGCCCAGACCCTGGCAAGGGAGATGAGCCGGGAGCATGCCCCGCCTGCCCGCGTGCCTATTCCCTTCGGGGATCAAGTCCTGGAGGGAGACTTCGTGGTGACGGACCGTGAGGGGACGGTGTTATACGGCAGCGCTCCGGCTGCCTTCCCCCCCGGCATCCGCTTGCCGCATGTGCTGCGAGAAGGAATGCCACCTCCGCCTGCCGTCCTTCCCCGTGGCCACCGGGACTACATCGTCGCCGCCGCGCCCCTGCCTCCCGGCGAGCAGCCGGGCGGGACGATGTACCTGCTGCTGCGGCGCGGGGCATTTGAGGCGTTAAGCGGGAGACTTTTTGGGATATTCCTGCAGAGCCTGGGAGCCGGCCTGGCCGTCTCGCTTATCGGCGCCTGGCTGGTGGCGCGGCACCTCACCCGCCCGCTCCACGCGTTGAAGGAGAAGGCGCGCGCCATAGCCAGGAGGGAATTCGACGCGCGCGTGGAGGTCGGGTCGCAGGACGAATTGGCGGACCTCGCCCGCACGTTCAACGAAATGGCTGCGGCGCTCAAGGAGCACGAGGCCGCCACGAAACGCCTCCTGCAGCACACCTCGCACGAGTTGCGGACGCCTCTCACCAGCATCCAGGGGTACGCCGAGGGGATCAAGGACGGCGTGTTCAGTGGCGAGGAGGCGGAGCACGCGGCGGAAATCATCGCCAGGGAAACCGGGCGGCTCTGCCGGTTCGTTGACGAGCTTCTGTACCTGGCGCGTCTCGAAAGCCCCCACGAAACGTATGCGCTGGAGCCCGTGGACGCCCGCGAGATCCTCGCCGCGGCGGTGGAAGGCCTGGGAGGATACGCCACGGAACGGGGTGTGGCCCTGGTGAACGAAGTGAGAGAGGAGATACCGCTGCGGGCCGACGCCGCCAAGCTGCGGCGGCTGTTCGACAACCTGCTGGGTAACGCCATCAGGCACGCCGCCGGCCGGGTGGTGGTTTCTGCGCGGCGACAGGAAACCGGCGGCGTTACCATAGCCTTCCGGGACGACGGGCCGGGGTTCGACCTGCAGGACCTCGGCCGCGTTTTCGAGCCGTACTTCACGGGCCGCCGGGGGAATACCGGCCTGGGCCTGGCCATCGTGCGCACCATCGCGGAAAGGCACGGGGGCTCGGTCCGGGCGGCGAACCACCCGGACGGCGGCGCCGTGGTGGAGGTCACCCTTCCGCCGACTCCCTCTCCGGGAAGCCGGGGGTAATCAAACCACCCTTTCCTTTCTTCCCCGCCCTGCCAGGTCAAATTCCATTCGCATTTCCCCAGTTTTTTTACAGTTTTCTTACATTAATTTGGCAGCTCTCAAAATAACTTTAATAGCGGAGGTGATGTTATGAAATTCGGCAAACCGCTGTTAATCTTGGCAGTCGGGGTTTTTCTGTTGTCGGTCGCAGGCTGCGGGAGTAAAGCGACAGGTGGCCAAAAGGATGCCGGCGCGGCAGACGCTGCGGGCGGCGAAAAAGTGGTGATGCCGGCGGAAAGACCGGATTTGATAGGCAAGGTAAAAGAGGTAGTGGGCAATGAAGTGACGGTGTACAAGGTAGAGATGAATCTCCCGGAGCAAAGACCCGCCGAGAATAGTCAACAGAAGGCAAGTGGCGAGCCTGGCCAGAGCAGTCAGGGCCCCGGCCCGCAAAACGGGCCGCCCGGCCTGGAGGTTACCGAGGACACCGAGACGTTTTTAATACCCGTCGGCACCCCTATCGTAACGAGGGAGAGGGGAACCGGTGAGACAAAGACGCTCGCGGTCACGGACATCAAGAAAGACCAGATGATACGCGTGTGGAAAGAAAACGGGGCGGTCGTCTTCGTGGAAGTAATGGGCGGTGCCAGGCGGGCAAACGGCAATGCCGGCGCTTCCGGCGGTAATCGGCCGCCCGGCGGCCCCGTCGGTCCTCCGCCGCCAATGTAAGCGGAGGAGGCGGTCGACCGGAGCGATGGGTGAGAACCGTTTGCCTGTAGTAGACGCGCGCGACATCGTCAAGGTGTATCAAAGCGGCTCCGAGCAGCTCAAAGTCCTCGACCATGTAAGTATTCAGGTTAGACGAAAAGACTTTATTGCCATCCTGGGGCCGTCCGGTTCGGGCAAGTCAACTTTGATGCATATACTCGGCTGCCTGGATCTGCCTACTTCCGGCGAGTATTATCTGGACGGTCTCGATGTCTTGCGCCTCAAGGAAAACCAGCTGGCCGAAATCAGGAACAAGAAGCTCGGCTTTGTTTTTCAAAAGTTCAATTTGTTGCCACGGTTAACGGCCATCCAAAATGTCGTGCTGCCCTTGCTTTACCGCGGCATCGATGAGAAAGAAGCCATGAAGCTGGCAGAGGAAAAACTGAGTCTCTTAGGCTTAGGGGAACGGCTTAACCATAAGCCTAATGAACTGTCAGGGGGGGAGCAACAGAGGGTGGCCATTGCCAGGGCGATAGTGGGTAATCCGGAGGTAATCCTGGCCGACGAGCCCACCGGCAATTTGGACAGCAAATCAACTAAAGACGTTATCGGGGTTTTTCAAGAGCTGAACAAGCAAGGAAATACCATAGTAATGATCACCCACGATGTGGAGGTGGCCCGGCAAGCAAACAAGATATTCTACATACGAGACGGCAAAATTTATGATGACGGGGGTTTACCATAATGGGGGTCAAGGGAGTTGTTTAAACTTAAAAACAGGAAGGTCCTGGCGATTGCAGCCGTATCGGTCGTTCTTCTACTGGCAACAGGAGCGGGTTTCTGGTTGCGAAGCAAAAGTGTGGATGCCACAAAAGAGATGGAGTATCAGAAGGTACAGGTAAGGAGAGATGATATTGTTGTTGGCCTGGATGCTGACGGGACGATTGAGTTTTCCAAGGTTAACTTGAGATTCGGTGTAAGAGGCACCGTTGCCGAAATACTGGTTGCCGAGGGCGATCAAATAAAAAAGGGCGCCGTTATCGCCAAGCTGGACGACCGGGACTATCAGGATGAGTACCAGTTAGCTTTGGCCAAACTGCAAGACGCCAAAGAACAACAACTAACCAGCATTTTGAGCATGGAGTTAAAATTAAAAACCACGGAAGCAGATCTGGAGAGACTCAGGAATGAATATCAAGAGATGGAAGCAATCCCTGAGGCTTACTCGGCTTACGAAAGAAAGATGAAGAAAATGGAACTGGATAACAAGGAAGTAGAATACCAGAACTTGGTCAAAGAATTTGAAATCCTGAAAAAGCAGAATTTGCAACAATATGAGCTGCAAGTAAAAATGGCTAAAGAGAACCTGGAGGACACAATTTTATATGCGCCGGTCTCGGGTGTCGTTCTGAGTCTCTCGAAGAAGGTGGGGGAAACCGTTTCCGACGAGGAGGATTTCGCCGTCATCCACGAAAACCAGGCCGTTAAGGCGGTAACTAAGGTAATTGAATACGACATCGGTCAGATCAAAGTAGGGCAGAAAGTATATGTGACGGTGGAAGCACTGCCGGACGAGAAGTTCTCAGGTGAGGTGAGCAAAATAAGCTCTTTACCGGTTGAAGATGCTTCCGGTCTGGTAAACTACCTGGTAGAGATTGACATCAAAGACCCCGCTCCCGAGTTAAAAGACGGCATGACGTGTACGGTAACTTTTGTCGTGAAAGAGGTTAAGAACTGCCTGGTAGTGCCCTATGAAGCCGTCAGGGCCGTTGGCGGAAAACAGTTTGTAACCGTTCTTGATGAGGCCGGTAATATGGTGGAAAGGCAAATAAAAGCCGGTTTTACGGACGGCACCAGCGTGGAAGTCCTCGAAGGTCTCGAGGTAAACGAAACCGTGGTTTACCTTAAACGCAAGAGCAGGTGATTCTTTGAGGTTCAAACAACTTCTCAAACTTGTCCTGATAAATGTCTCCCAGAACAAGGTGCGCAGTTTTTTGACTACGCTAGGGGTCATTGTTGGTACGGCCACGGTCTTCCTGGTAGTGGCCATCGGCAAAGGGGGCGAGGCGCAGGTCAGTGAGCAGTTTTCTAAGCTAAATGTTGGGTCGATTATGGTCATGCCAGCCCAGAGGGGCAAAGTAGTGGATCCCTTAACCAAGAAGGATGCGCAGTTGTTCACGGAAAGCGATAATATCGCGCACGCTTTTCCCGTTTTGCGGGGCAACGGAGATATCAATTACGCCGATTTCTCTTTGAACGGCGGTTTCATAGCCATCCCGCCGGAGTTTCAGCAGAGCAATAATCTAACTATTCAACAAGGCAGGGCGCTTGAAGACGAAGATGAGAAAAAGAAAAATAAGTGTGCCGTGCTGGGGGCGGAACTGGCGAACACACTCACGGACGGGAATCCCTCTGAAATCGTCGGTCAAAGCATCACCATCAACAGGAGGAAGTTTGAGGTAGTAGGTATTTATAATCGAGTAGGGGACACCGGTTCGCCCTTCAGTTATGACGACGCGGCTTTTATTGCCTACTCGGTGGGAGAAAAGTATTTATTGGGGACCAGGGCGAACCCCACGATTATGGTTGAGGCGACGGGCCTCGAGACGGTCCAGGCCGCCATAGACGATATTACGTATATTTTAAACGAGACCCACCGTATGGGAGGAGCGGAACAGTTTCGTATTCTGGATGCCGGCAGCAGATTGGCCGCAGCCCAGGAGTCGGCCAGAACCATGTCTTTGCTTTTGTTGGCCGTGGCAGTGGTTGTCTTAATAGTCAGTGGGATAGGGATCATGAACGTCATGTTCGTGACGGTAAAGGAAAGAACCGGGGAAATCGGCATTCTGAAGGCAATCGGGGCCAAAAAACGGGAGATACTGGGCCAGTTCCTGGCGGAGGCCGTTGTTATTAGCTTGGCCGGTGGAGTATTGGGTGCGGTTCTAGGCTTCTTGGCCGTTCCTCTGCTGAAGTATTTAGAGCTGCCTGCCGTCCCCTCGGTGGGTGGAATTGTACTGGGTTTAACGTTTTCCGTAATTACCGGTGTGTTTTTCGGGTTTTATCCCGCCTGGAAAGCTGCTGAATTAAGTCCGATAGACGCGCTGAGATACGAGTGAATTGGGATTAAGGGAGACGGATGTTATGAGGCAGATTTTGGTATTAGTGTTAACTATACTATTTATGGCCGGCGGCCTTTCCGTATGCCACGCTGCGGATGACGTTATTACTCTGGAGCAGGCCAAAGAGCTGGCCGGCAAAAACAGCCGGAACCTGAGAATGTTTGAGATTAACAGGGAAAAAGCAAAATACCAACTGTACGAGGCGGAGGACCAGTACGACGACGCTTACTATGAATATTACTGCTTGGTAAACAAATTGGAGAGACTTCAAGAAAAGTTAAACCAAGAAGGATTAAGTCAGGAAGAGATTAACGAAATCCAGGCGGAAATGGAGTCAGTCTGGGATGAAATAGGCAAGCAATCTTCTACACTGGAATCGTTGCTGGACAAGAAAAGGGACGCGGAAAGCCGATACGACGATGCCGTTATTGACGAAGAGAATTTCAAGAAGCAATTGGATTATGCGGTTGAAAAGCTATACACAACAATACTGAAGGAGGAACATAACTCTATCGTCTTGGACAGAGAGCGTGAGTTAAAACAAAGTTTGTTAAATGTGGAACAAGCAAAATTAGGCCTGGGCAGGAGCACCCGCCTCAAAGTGGTCGAGCTATCTACCGAGGTGCTGAATCTGAGCAAGGAAATAGACCGGCTGGACGGTTCGATTAAAGCGCACAAAGGAGAACTTAACGATTTGATGGGTCGGGACTACGACGCCGTGCTGACGCTGGTCCCTTTTGAGGTTCCGGAAACGGTGGAGGTGCCCGAGTATCAGACGTTATTGTCAAGGGCCACTCAAGAATACGACAGGATTTACAAGCTCAAGAGAGATATCGAGCAGCGCGAGGACGACCTTGACGAGATTGGAGACGACGGCTACGAAGACGAGCTGCTGGAACTGGAGATTGAGGAGCTGAGACTCGGGTTAAAAGATGAGAAGTATAAGTTAATTAACACCATAAACAACTTGCTATTGAACGTCGAAACGAAGCAGAAAGATTACCGGTTAGCGTTGCTTAATTATGAAAATGCGAAGCAGAATTATGAGTGGGATAAGCAGAGATTCGAGATGGGTAAAATCTCCAAATTGGATCTTATGGAAAGTGAGTTAAATTACCTGAGGAGTGAAAATGAAAAACTCTCGGCTGCATATGATCTTTATTTAGCTAAACGCTCCTTAGAGTTGGCGCAAGAAGGAATAGTGGATAACCTCTAGTAGCTTTTTGCTGTGGCCGGCGGCCTGCACTCGTAAGATCAAATCTCAAGGAAGTGGCGCCGCAGGCGTCCTGCACGCGGGTCCTGGCCGATCTGGGCCGGCCGCATACCTGAATATCTCCAGCAGTTCGCGGTCGGAAAGTTCGGTAATCCACTGCTCCTGTTGCCGGCCGAACTTCTTGAGGCTTATCCTTACCCCTTTCCTCAAATAGGTGGCGTTTTCCACCTCCTTCCCCCGCGCGTCCATGCCGCTCGTCATCCGGTACCTTGGCAACCTGATCCCGCTGACCTACTTTCTGGACATCCTCCGGGGAATCATGCTGAAGGGCGTGGGCAGTGAGTACCTGTGGGGCGACGTCCTGCCCCTGGCCGGTTTCGGCGCGGGAATCATCGCCCTGGCGTCCTGGCGCTTCCGCAAGCGCGTGGAGTAAGGGGTATGCGTACGTGGAGGTAGCAGCAGGCTCTCGACGCCCTCCTGGGGGATTTTATTTTACGGCATCGCGCGCCGCACCTAGGGGCGCGGCAGGATATCCGGCTGCCTGTTGAGAAAGAATGCATGGCAGCAGTCCGTTGGAGGTGAATACGCTGGTCGGCCCGGAGGAGATTAAGCGCGAAGACTACCTGGTGCGGGCCACGGCGGAGGACGGCCGCATCCTGGCGTTTGTGGCGCGGAGCACCGAACTGGTTGAAGAAGCCAGGCGTTTGCACAACACCTCGCCCACGGCCACGGCGGCGCTCGGGCGGGTGCTTACCGCCGCGGCCCTGATGGGCGCCTCGCTAAAGGAGCGGCAGAGCCTTACCCTCCGCGTGGTGGGGGACGGTCCCCTGCGCGCCATAGTGGCGACGGCCCGGGGCGGCGCGGTAAGGGGGTACGTGGGCGAACCCCAGGTCGACCTGCCGCTCAACGCCGCCGGCAAGCTCGACGTGGGGGCGGCGGTGGGGAAGGGCGTACTGTACGTCACCAAGGACCTGGGGCTGCGCGAGCCGTACAACGGCAGCGTGCCCCTGGTTTCCGGTGAAATCGGCAAGGACCTCGCCTATTACTTCGCCAAGTCCGAGCAGACGCCCTCCGCCGTGGCCCTGGGGGTACTGGTGGGGCCTGCGGGCGCGGTGAAAGCCGCCGGGGGGTACCTGGTGCAGTTGCTGCCCGGCGCGGGCGACGGAATGGCGGCCCGGTTGGAAGAGAACGTTCAGGCCACCGGGCCGGTCAGCCGGCTTGTATCGCGGGCCTGCACGCCGGAAGATATCCTGGCCGCCCTTCTCGACGGTTTTGACGTGCAAATACACGAGCGCCATTTTTTCCGGTTTGCCTGCGATTGTTCGCGTGAGCGCGTGCGGGAAATCTTGCTGGCGCTGGGGCCCGAAGAACTGGAGAAGCTCCTGGCCGAGCAGGGCGGGGCCGAGGCAACGTGCGCTTTCTGCAATCAGGTTTACCGCTTCGGCGAAGGGGAACTGGCCGAGCTGGTGGCCTTAAGCCGCCGCCCGGAGCATTAGGAGACCGCTTGAGGATTTACCATCGCGGCGGTCGGTAATACCGATGCCGTTGCAGGGGAGGGAAAACGCGTGCGTCTGGGGCTGATAAGCGACACGCACGGGGAACTGGCGAATGTGCGCGAAGCGGCGCGAAGGCTAAAAAATGAGTGGCGGGGGGGGGGGGGGGGCCCCCCCCGCCGCCCCCCCCCCC
>DMDP01000064.1 GCA_003445475.1 Peptococcaceae bacterium
GAGCCGTTCGATGTTGGCCACGGTACCGGCCACAAGCGTAAGCAGGGCCCGCACGGCCTGCTCATGGGCAAGGCCGCAGACCGCACACATCTGCGCCGCCAGGTCGACCAGCGCCACCAGGTAGTTCGAAGCCACGCACGCCGCTGCGTGGTAGAGGGGTTTCGACCCGGGCGCCAGGCGGAAGGGCTCCCCGCCGAGATCCCGCGCCAGCCGCTCGGCGACCGCCAGCGCCGCCGCGTCCCCCTCTAGAGCAAAACAACAGCGCAGTGCCTTGATATCGGCTTCCGTCCCGGCGAAGGACTGCAGCGGATGCAGGGAGCCCACCGCCGCTCCCGCCGCGCGGGCCGGGGCCAGCACCTCCGCCGGCAGGGCGCCGCTGGCGTGCAGCACCACCTGTCCGGGTGCGAAACCGCCCCCGGCGGCAATTTCGCCGGCCACCTCGCCGATGACCCGGTCCGGCGTGGTGATGAGGACGACGCCCGCGGCCCGCGTGATGTCTTGCGGGCGCCCGGCCGCCGGACAGCCCAGGCGGCGCGCCAGCCGCAGCGCCGCCTCCGGTGTCCGGCTGGCCACCCCGGTGACCTCGTACCCGGCGTGCGCGAGCCCTACGCCGAGCGCCGTGCCCGCCTTCCCCGCGCCGACTATCGCTATGGTGGGTTTGGTCATTTTATGATATCCCCCAGAAAACGAAAAACCTCCCGGACCTGAATCCGCGAGGTTAGTTTGCCCTCTCCGTCTCGGTCCTGCACGGCTCCAAGCGGATGACTTTTGTGCGCGCAACCTGTACCGGTGTGCCTCCCCTGCGGATGGCACCCTGCCTTACCTCTTTATGCTATCACCCGGGCAAGGAAAAAGCAATAACTACAATTTTACGCCGGCCCGCCGGAGCGTCCGGCAGCGGGAACAGATGTCGGCGGTCGTCGGCTGGCCGCAGATCGCGCAGGCCTTTAATTGGACCTCTTCCTCCCCGGCGGCGAAGGCCTCCCGGCCTTTCTCCAGGAAGCCGAAGAGGAATCGCGCTTTGGTCCCCGGCGATACCTCCTCGAGCCGGTTCAACAGGTGCTTGTACAGGATGGACCTGGCCCCGACCGCCATGGGGCACTCTTCCACGATATAGTCGATCCGCCGCAGGACGGCGTAGGACGCGATCTCCTTTTCCGTCAGCCGGTACAGCGGCTTGACTTTCCTGACAAGGTTGGGCGCCGAGGCCTCCAGAAGCGGGGCCTGCCGCGCAAGATACCCCGTGTTCCAGTTCAGCAGGTTACCGAGCAGCGTCGCCGCCTCGTCGTCCAGATTGTGGCCCGTGGCGACGACGTTGTACCCGCCTTCCATGGCCTCCCGGTTAAAAAAGTACCGCTTGTGCAGACCGCAGACGGAGCAGGCCGCCCTCCGGGCCTGCCTGGCCAACTCCCGGATACCCAGGCCGTATTTCTCCCGAACGGAGACAACGCGCAGGCCCGCGCCCCGCGCGCGGGCGAACGCAACCACCTTTTCTTTGGACCTCTCGGAGTATCCGGCGATCCCCAGGTCGATGTACAGACCGTCGGCCTGGTAGCCCGTTGCCAGCAACACGTCCCAGAGCGCCAGGCTGTCCTTGCCGCCGGAAACCGCAACCAGGATCCGGTCGTCCCGGGCAAACATGCGGTACGCCTTTACCGCCCGGTCGACCTGGCCGTAAAAAAACTCGAGGTAATGCTCCCGGCAGAAAGCCGTGTTGTGCCGCTTCAGGGCGACGACGGCCGGCTGCCCGCACTTCCTGCACTTCACGCGGGGACCACCCCTTCGCCTAGCCGCCGGAGATGGCGGGCCTGACCTCGATCTCCGCCTCGTCGGGCACGGTGACGTCCGGGGTCAGCAGGTTCTCCCCCCAGATTACGATCACCGATTCGGAAACAAGGCCCAGTTCTTTAAGGATGGCGTGGACTTGTTTGGGTCCCTTGATCTCGTGTACCCTGCGCTCCGGTATGGGGATAACGACCTTCAATGTGCTTCACCTCGCTTGGGCCGCTTTTGGCACGCCTCTACCACCAGCGGCAGGATCGCCCCCGCCTTTTCCCGCACCACCACACGCGCCCGCGCATCGTAGGGGGTCGGCTGCAGGTTAACGATGGCCAGGTTCTTTGTTAGGGTAACCAGGCCGGCGGCGGGGTAAACGGTAAGGCTCGAACCGACAACCAGCATGAAGTCGCAACCGCCGTAAAGCTCGTCGGCCGCCTCGAAGAAGTCGCGCGCCAGCGCCTCCCCAAAGAGAACCACATCGGGCCGCATCACGCCGTCACACACCCGGCACCTGGGCGGCAGTTCCCCCCGCTCGTAGCAGGCCACGGCGAAGTCGAAGGGTTGCTTGCGCTCGCAGCGCATGCAACTGACGGTGCGCAGGTGGCCGTGCACCTCCCACACCCGCCTGGAGCCGGCCCGCTGGTGCAGGCCGTCGATGTTCTGGGTGATTACGCCCCTGATATACCCCAGCGCTTCCAGTTCCGCCAGGGCGATGTGGGCCGGGTTAGGGTCCGCCTGCCTGAAGGCGTTCAGCGCCGGGAGACACGCCTCGTAAAACCGCCGGGGGTCTTCTTTCAGGACTTGCGCCGTAAGCAGATCGGCCAGGTTCGTCGTCGTCCACAGGCCGGTACCGGGACTCCGGAAGTCCGGTATGCCGCTCTCGGTGGAAATGCCGGCCCCCGTCAGGACGTACGCGTTTTTCGCCGTTCGCAGAAGGTCGGCTATTTCTTGGACCTCACGCATCCGTCCAGATCCTCCTCTACCCGGGAAATCTCCTGCCCGGCAGCCAGGGCGGCGGCCAGGTCCCGCGCCTTCGCGCCTCCGGGCAGGATCATCTCCGGTGCCAGGTCGGCAAGGGGCACCACCGCGAAGGCCCGCTCCGTCAGGCGGGGGTGGGGAACGGTTAAGTCCGGTGTGTGAAGGCGCAGGTCGCCGTAAAGCAGGATGTCGAGATCGATGGTGCGTGGCCCCCAGCGCCGCGTACGCACGCGCCCGAGGCGCGCTTCCACGGCCAGCAGCGCCGCCAGGAGAGCGTGCGGGGAAAGAGAGGTGTCGATTTCGGCCACGGTGTTGAAGAACCACTCCTGCTCCGTCAAGCCGACCGGGGCCGTGCGGTAAAGCGGCGCCACGCGCTTCACTTTGATCCCGGGGACCTCGTCCAGAAGCCGGAGCGCCTCCCGGATGTAAAACCGCCGGTCGCCCAGGTTGCTTCCAAACCCTACGTAGGCTGTGGTCACGTCTGCCCGTCCCGCCGCCGCAAGATTTCCGCCGCCACGTACCCGAAATGCCCCGGCAGCGGGGCCTGCGGTTTTCTTACCCGCACCCTGACCGCTTCCACGGGAAAGCGCCCGAGGATCGCCTGCGCGACCGCTTCCGCGACCGCCTCCAGAAGCCTGTAACGGCGCGCCTGGACTATCTCGGCCGCCAGCCGGTAAACGGCGGCGTAGTTTACGGTCGCGGCGAGATCGTCCGTCTCCCCGGCCCGGCGCAAATCCAGGGCGAGTTCAATGTCCAGGATAAAGCGCTGCCCCAATTCCTGCTCCGCCGCCAGGGTTCCGTGGTAACCGTAAAACTCCAGCCCTTCCATGATCAGCTTATCGTGGGCCATCTTCTTCCCAGCCCCGGACAATGGCGTCGGCCATTCTGGCCACCCGCACCATCTCCTTAACATCGTGGACCCGCACAATATCGGCCCCGTTCGCGATGGCTGCGGTCACCACCGCCGCCGTTCCCTCCACGCGCTGCTCCACCGGCAGGCCGAGCACCCTGCCTATGGTCGACTTGCGGGACGGGCCGATAAGTATCGGACGGCCAAGACCGGCAAGCTCCCCGAGGCGCCGCACCACCTCCAGGTTCTGCGCCGGCGTCTTGCCGAAACCGAAACCGGGGTCGATAATAATCTTTTCCCGGTCAATCCCGGACCGCACGGCCCGCCTTATCCTTTCCCGGAAGTAGGCGACAATGTCCCCCATCAGGTCGCGGTAGGCGGTGCCTTCCTGGTTGTGCATCAGGATTACCGGCACCCCCGCCTCGGCCACCACCCCGGCCATTTCCGGGTCGGCCAGCGCCCACTGGTCGTTTACGATGTGCACCCCTGCCTCCAGGGCCCGCCGCGCTACCTCCGCCTTCGAGGTGTCGATCGACACCGGAATGCGCACCGCCCGCACCAGCCTCTCCAGGACGGGCATCACCCGCCTAAGCTCCTCTTCGACGCCGACCGGCGCGTGCCCCGGGCGCGTCGACTCGCCGCCCACATCGATAATGTCGGCCCCCTCCGCCTCCATTTCCCGCGCCCGTGCCAGGGCCGCCTCCGGGTCCAGGTACCTCCCGCCGTCGGAAAAGGAGTCCGGCGTGACGTTCAAAATACCCATCACCAGTGTGCGCCGGCCGAGCGGCAGCCTGCACCCCCGGCAGGAAAGCTCGTACCGGGGCCGCGCCTCCAGGTTGGTCAGTGTTTCGCCGATGCGCCCCGCCACCTCACGCAGGCCGTATGGTTGCCGGGCCAGCTTTTTGATCAGGGCCTCGTACTGCCGGAGGGTGCCCATAAGGAGCACGTCGGTGTTCGGCGCCGACCCGTCGACCGCGCCCCAGGCCACCGCCGCCTCCCCGCCCTTGGCCAGCATCTCCTGCTTGATAATATTGGCCTGGGGCGCGGTGAGCCCGGTGAGCTTCAGCACCCGGAACACCGCCTTGGGAGCCATGATGTCGACGCCGTCCGGATGCACCCCGATGGCCGCCATCTCTTGCCGCGCCTCTTCTTCGCTATTTATGACCAAGAAACGTACGCCGGCACCTTCCGACACCGCCACACCTTCCTCCTTGCGCGTGCCCGTTGCGCATGGCCGGGCAACGGGCCAGACCCTCCAGGAGCCCTTGGTTATTATTATCAACATCCCTGCCGGGCCCAGCAAGAGTCCTCCTACCTGCGCCAAGGCCGGCCGCTTCCACAGCAACCATCCTCGCCACCACCGGCGCCCCGCCGGTAGCGGCGGCAAAGCGGCCGTGAAAGAAA
>DMDP01000067.1 GCA_003445475.1 Peptococcaceae bacterium
CTTCTACTCGCACCGCGGCACCGGAGGCCGGACGGGCCGGATGGGCGCCTTTGTGGCGCTTAAAGCGGGTTGATGGACATGGCGAAGATACTGGTAGTGGACGACGACCAGCACATCCTCGACTTGCTTACCTACGCTCTGGAGCGCGAGAAGCACGCCGTTTTTACGGTGCGTAGCGGTAACGAGGTGTTCGCACGCGCACTGTCCGTGAAACCCGATTTGATCATCCTGGATCTTATGTTACCCGGAGAAGACGGTTACACCATTTGCCGGGCCCTGCGTGCCGACGAGAGAACACGCCTGATTCCGGTTATTATCTTGAGCGCCCGGGGGGAAGAGTTCGACCGTGTGCTGGGCCTTGAGCTGGGTGCAGACGACTACGTTATCAAGCCCTTCAGCGTGCGGGAACTGGTAGCGCGGGTCAGGGCCCACCTGCGGAGAAAGGACCTGACTCTGGACAAGCGGACGCAACTTACGGTAGGGTCCCTGACCATCGACGGCGAAAGACTGACGGTGAGTGTGGGCGACGTGAGGCAAGAGCTGACGCCGAGAGAATTTGAGCTCCTGTGGTACCTGGCGAGGCATCCCGGCAAGGTTTTCTCCCGGGAATACCTTCTGGAGCGCATATGGGGTTACGATTTTGCCGGCGACTCCCGCACGGTGGATGTGCATATCCGGCATATCAGGCGGAAAATTGAGCAGTTACCCGGCGCGCCCAAATGTATCGACACGGTAAGAGGTGTGGGCTACCGTTTCAGGGAGTTGGAAGCGTGAGGAGCAGGCTTAACGTACGCATCCTCCTTTCCTTTCTTGCCATCGGGGTTATTTTTTTGTGCCTGTCTTTCGCCTTTGCGAGGGGTATCATCGATTTCTGGCTGGCCGCGGTTTTGGTTCTGTTTACCGCCGCCGGTTTTGGTCTGGTGGTCTCGTGGTCCGTAAACCGCACCCTCGGTGACGTGGTGGAAACGGCTCAAAGTCTTGCGCACGGTGTACTGGACAGGAAAGCCGGGATTTATGCCGGGGATCAGGTGGGCCGGCTGGCCGAGAGCCTTAATGTTATGGCCGAGCGGCTCCGGCAAAGCCTTGACGCCGTGACGGCGGAAAAAAACCGCATGCAGGTTATCCTGGACAGCATGGCCGACGGAGTTATCGCCACCGACCGGTCGGGGGCCGTCATCTTGGTGAACCCGGTGGTAGCGGAAATATTCGATATTGACGAGAAGTCGGCGCGCGGAAAAAGCGTGCTCGAGGTGGTGCGTGATTACGAGTTAGACCGGTTGTTCCGGGAGGCACTGGCTTCCGGACAGCCCGTCAAGAAGGAGCTACGCATTCTGACGCCCGAAGCAAAGATTTTCCGTGTCCATTTTACCCCTTTAAAAAGTCCGGAGGGCGGGGTGGTGGCCCTCTTGCGGGACATTACCGAAAGACGGCGCCTGGAAATGATGCGCACGGAATTCGTCGCCAATGCCTCGCACGAATTGCGCACGCCGTTAACATCTATCCTGGGCTACGTTGAGACCCTTCTTGACGGCGCGGTTGACGACCCGGAACTGGCCAGACGCTTTTTGGGGGTAATCAACGACGAAGCCCGCCGGCTTACCAAGCTGGTTGACAGTCTGCTGGACCTCGCCCGGATCGAGGAAAAGCGTACCGCTTTCCGCAGGCAACCGGTCGACATACGGGAACTTGTGGAAAAAGCGGTGCGCGTGTTCGAACCCCAGGCGCGCGCCAAAGGCCTTGCACTTTCTGTCGAGATGCCGGACGGGCTGCCGGTGGTGGAAGGGGAACCCGATCTCCTGGCGCGGGTAGTGGTTAACCTCCTCGATAACGCGGTAAAGTTTACCGACCGGGGATCGATCAGCGTCCGGGGACATGCCGTGGAGAACGGCGTGGAACTTGAAGTCGAGGACACAGGTCCGGGTATACCCGCCGAAAGCTTGCCGCGGGTTTTCGAAAGGTTTTACCGGGTAGATAAAGCACGGGGGCGCGAGACCGGTGGCACCGGCATCGGGCTGTCTATAGTAAAACACATAGTGGAGGGTCACGGCGGCCAGGTCCGCGTGGAAAGCCAGTTGGGTAAGGGCACCAGGTTCATCGTCTTCTTGCCCGGCGGGCATCCTTCCTAGACTTGCCCGGGAGGCCGGGTTTCCGGGGTGTTCCAGGCGAAGACTGCCGCCGGGAAAGCAAGCGCGGGAGGGTTTTTTTTGCAAGGCAAGATTATTGTTGAAGATCTGAACCTTTATTACCGCGATTATCATGCCTTGAAGAACATCAACATCACCGTACCGCCGCAGAAAATTACCGCCCTTATTGGTCCGTCCGGCTGTGGCAAGACGACCTTCTTGCGCGTTTTAAACAGGTTAAACGACCTTATTGAAGGTGTGCGCATCGAGGGAAAGGTGCTGCTGGACGGCCAGGATATTTATGGTCCTGATTGCGATGTGGTGAACCTGCGCAAGCGGGTGGGGATGGTGTTTCAACGGCCCAACCCTTTTCCGATGTCGGTTTACGATAACGTGGCCTACGGTCCACGCATTCACGGTATAAAGAGTAAACGCAAGCTGGACGAAATCGTTGAGGCCAGCCTGCGGGGTGCGGCGCTCTGGGACGAGGTGCGCGACCGCCTGTTCCGTTCAGCCCTTGGCCTATCGGGAGGCCAGCAACAACGCCTTTGCATAGCCAGACTTCTGGCCGTCGAGCCCGAGGTCGTACTTATGGACGAGCCCACCTCGGCCCTGGACCCTATCTCGACCTTGAAAATTGAAGAGTTGCTTCGTGATCTGAAGGAAAAGTACACCATAGTGATAGTAACGCATAACATGCAGCAGGCGGCGCGGGTCTCCGACGTCACGGCGTTTTTCCTCAATGGCGAAATGGTGGAATACGGACCGACAGACGGTATCTTCACCAAGCCGCGTGATAAGCGGACGGAAGATTATATTACCGGTCGCTTTGGTTAGCCACACCAAGCATAATCTTCCTCTTGCCTTAAATTAGAAGGCGTGATAGACTCACAACTAATACACGCATACGCGAGCCCAGGGGTGATAATTTGTCCACCAGGGTTACCTTCGACCGTGAGTTGCGCGCCTTGCAGCAGGACATATTGCGTATGGGTAGTCTCGTCGAACAGGCGGTTTACAAGGCCGTAGAGGCGTTGGTGAAGCGGGATCCGGTGCTGGCCAAGGAGGTTATGACCGGGGACGACGCCATCGATGCCTTGCGCCTGGCCATTGAGAACCGGTGTGTCCGTCTTATAGCCACCCAGCAGCCGATTGCCCGCGACCTGCGTACGCTTGTCACGGGCATAAAAATTATCCTTAACCTTGAACGTATGGGCGACCACGCGGTGGATATCGCCCGTGCCGCCATGTGTGTGTGCAAACACCTGCCCCCCGAGCCTATGGAGACCATTCCGCGCATGGCCCGCCTGGTCCAGCAAATGTTAAAAGACGGGCTGGACGCCTACGTCTACGACGATATTAATAAGGCACGCGCGATGTGCCTTACCGACGACGAGGTGGACGAACTGTTCAACCATACGTTTTCCGCGCTGGTAGAATACATGGAAAACAACCCCCATACCGTTGCGTGCGTTGCTTACCTCCTGATGATAGCCCGCTACCTTGAGCGGATAGCCGACCGGGCAACCAATATTGGGGAAGACGTTATCTACCTGGTTACAGGCGAGTGGCAAGAGTTGAATTAATAGGGCAGGATTTGGCAACCGGGCGGCGAATAAAGAGGGGCAGGTCCTGCCCTTATATTTTTGGAACGCAACCCGATAATAGAATGACGGAAGTAGATATTGGCAGAAAGATAGAAGAGGTGCGGCGGCGTGTGGCCGCGGCAGCATGTAGGGTCGGGCGTGAACCGTCGGAAATCAGACTTATCGCCGTCACCAAGGCGGTGGAAGTCTCTTTGGTGCGCCGGGCGATAGCGGCTGGGGTAAGAGACCTCGGCGAAAACCGGGCCCAGGAACTGATCCGCAAATACAGGGCGTTGACGGGTCACGAGGACGTAGCGTGGCACTTCATAGGACACTTACAACGCAACAAAGTGCGCGCGATCCTGGATAAGGTAGTTTTGATTCATAGCCTCGACCGCTGGGCGCTGGCCGTGGAGCTGGACAGGCAAGCCGGCCGGTGGGGGAGACCGGTCCGGGTTCTTGTCCAGGTAAACGTAGCCGGCGAAGCGACGAAGTTCGGTCTGCACGTAGAAGAGGTGCGCGACTTCGTTTTAGAGGCGGCAAAAATGCCCGGCCTGAGGATAGAGGGGCTCATGACGGTGGCGCCCCAGGTGAGCGACCAGGAGGAGGTGCGCCCGGTTTTCCGGCGGTTACGGGAACTGGCCGCCAGACTCGCGGGTATTCCCGGAGCGACAATGCGGTATCTCTCCATGGGCATGAGCCAGGATTACGTTGTGGCCGTAGAAGAAGGGGCCAATTTGCTGCGGATCGGAACGGCCATCTTCGGCCGCCGTGGAAGGGAGGATGGGCATGGCTAAGAAACTTATGGACAAGGTTCTCGGTTTTATCGGTTTCGAAGAAGAACCGGAAGAAGAGCCGGTCGAAACCCTGGCAGAGAGCCCTTTAGTCAAGAAAAAGAGCACCGTTGTCAGCCTGCATGCGCAACGCCAGGTTAAAGTGGTCGTAGCCGAGCCGCGTACCTTTGAGGAGGTACAGGAGATCGTAGACAACTTAAAAAACCGCCGACCGGTGATCGTCAACCTGGAGCGGGTGGACGGCGACCTTGCTCGCCGGATCGTAGATTTCGTCAGCGGGGCGACCTACGGCCTGAACGGAAGTATGCAAAAGGTCGGCGGCGGCATCTTCCTCTTCGTGCCTTCAAATATTGATATTGCCGGTGAGACGCAGGATGTCGAACGCGGCCTTTTTTCCTGGATCAGGTCTTAGCACCGGGGTGTTCTCGGAGGGATATAACGGTAATGCCCGCTAAAGCCATCGGCATCATCGGCGCAGGTGCCATGGGCGAGGCCCTGGCCACGGGGATCGTCCGGGCGGGGCTTGTCAGACCGGCAGACCTGTATATGACCGATGTCCGCCGGGAACGGCTTGACTACCTGCAAACACGTCTTGGCATTACGCCACTGACCGACAACAAGCAACTTGCAAGCATATCCCGGGTGGTCATCCTGGCGGTCAAGCCGCCGGTCGTGGGGCCCGTACTCGGCGAGGTTGCGTCCGCCCTGACACCGGAGCACACGGTGATCAGCATCGCGGCCGGAGTAACCCTCGCCTTTATCGAACAGCGCCTTGCTCCGGGTGTGCCCGTTGTGCGGGTTATGCCGAATACCCCCTGCCTGGTGGGAGCCGGCGCCAGTGCTTTTGCCCTGGGCAGGTACGCACAGGCAGAAGACGCCGCACGCGCCCGGGAAGTTCTCGAGGCGGTCGGTATTGCGGTTGAGGTGCCGGAGGAGCATCTGGATATAGTAACCGGCCTCAGCGGCAGTGGGCCCGCCTACGCGTATCTGGTTATTGAGGCCCTCAGCGACGGGGCCGTACGCCTTGGTTTGCCCCGCCAGGTGGCCGTCCGCCTGGCGGCACAGACATTGTACGGGGCTGCCAAAATGGTTCTCTCATCCGAGGAACACCCGGCACGCTTAAGAGACGCTGTGACCACACCCGGAGGGACGACGGCCGCCGGGCTGTTTGCCCTGGAAGAGGCGGGTGTGCGCGCGGCCTTTGCCCGGGCCGTCGAACGAGCCACACGGCGGGCCACGGAACTTAGCAAGTGAGGTGCGCTATGAGCCTTTTGCTGAACGTCATCAATGTCGCGTTTCAAGTTTATGCTTACCTTATGCTCTTTCGGGTTCTCTTAAGCTGGGTGCGGCATAATCCGGCGAATCCCGTTATCCGGTTTATCTATGAAGTCACGGAGCCCGTACTGGGACTGTTCCGGCGGATAATTCCGCCGATAGGGATGATTGATATTTCCCCGATTGTGGCGTTCATTGCCCTCGATCTCGCCCGGCGCCTGCTGATTTACCTGTTGCTCACCGTCTTTTAAACCGGCGCCGGAGTATACTGCAGGTGTAGCGTAAGTGGCGTTATGGATACGGGAACAGGAAAACGGTGTACTGTTTAAGGTGTACGTGCAGCCAAGGGCGGCCAAAAGCGAGATTGCCGGAGTCCGGGGGGACGCGGTCAAAATCAGGTTGACGGCGCCGCCTGTTGAGGGGCAGGCCAACCGCGCGCTCGTTCGTCTTCTCTCGGAGGTACTCGGCGTCGCGCCGCGGAACATAAACATTCTTAGCGGGGAAACGGCGCGCGCAAAAAAGGTGTCCGTGACCGGCAAAACCGCAGCCTGGGTGCTGGAGCGGCTACAAGTTGACTGATCCTCGCTTCTTCAATATAATAGGGCGAGAAAAACGGGGATAAGAAAACCGAGGACCGGGAAGAGTAGGCGTCCCGCTGGCCCACAGCGAACCCGGGGTGGTGCGAGCCGGGTGGTTATGGATGTCGAAAATCACCCGCGAGGTGCAGGCTGAACCAGGAGTAAGCCGTGCCGGTTTGCTGCCGTTATCAGCTAAAGAGGCCCTGCCGCCATACGGGCGGGCTATGAGGGTGGTACCGCGGGAATAACCTCTCGTCCCTTTGGGCGAGGGGTTTTTTAATGAAGCACACATTCGAGGGGGGCCGTAATGGATACCGTAAAGAACTATTCGGAGACGCTCAACCTGCCGCGCACCGACTTTCCTATGCGGGCTAATCTGCCGCAGCGGGAGCCCGAGATTTTAAGATTTTGGGATGAGATCGATATCTACCGCCTCGTGCAGCAAAAAACGTCTGGGCGGCGGCTGTTTATATTGCACGATGGACCGCCGTACGCCAACGGGCATATCCATTTGGGCCACGTTCTCAACAAGGTCTTAAAGGATATCATCGTTAAGTTTTACTCCATGAGCGGGTACGACGCGCCTTACGTCCCCGGTTGGGATACGCACGGCTTGCCCATCGAACAGCAAGCTATCAAAGAACTGGGAATTGACCGTCACAAGATCGGGCCGGTGGAACTGAGGAAAAGGTGTCGTGATTACGCGTTAAAATTTGTCGATATCCAACGCGAGGAATTCAAACGGTTGGGCGTGCGCGGCGACTGGACCAACCCTTACCTGACATTGCAGCCGCACTTCGAAGCCAAGCAACTCGAAGTGTTCGGCCACATGGCGCGCAAAGGGTACATCTACAAGGGGCTTAAAGCGGTATACTGGTGTGCAACGTGCGAAACGGCCCTGGCCGATGCCGAGGTGGAGTACCAGGAGGCAAAGTCACCGGCGATTTATGTGAAATTTGCCGTTGTCGACGGCAAGGGTACTTTGCCCACGGATAACACCTTTATCGTTATCTGGACGACCACGCCCTGGACGTTGCCGGCGAACGTGGCCATCTGCCTGCATCCGGATTACACCTATCTTCTGGCTGCGGTAAACGGCGAGCGTTACCTGGTGGCGGAAGAACTGTGGCCTGCTTTTCTGGGGGTGCTGGGGACCGAACGGTGGCAGACCGTGGGCCGGTTTAAAGGGCAAGATCTAGAAGGAGTCATCTGCCGCCATCCGTTCGTGGCAGGCCGCAACTCGGTTGTGGTTCTGGACGAGTACGTTTCTCTGGAGCAGGGAACCGGTTGCGTGCATATCGCCCCCGGCCACGGCACCGAAGACTTTGAGAT
>DMDP01000132.1 GCA_003445475.1 Peptococcaceae bacterium
GCCCCCCCCCGCCCCCCCAGGGGGGGAACCGGTTGGGGTATGCAGTTGGGGGGTGCGGGGGAGGTAAAGGGCCCCCAGTTTCCCCGCCAGCCGGCCCACCACCGGCGTCAGCAAATACCCCACCGCCAGCGCCAGGACCAGCGATGCCGCCAGGTGGCCCAATATCTCTCCTCCCCCGGAAGACAAGCCCGGAAACTACCACCAGTCTACCTTAATCTTACCGGGCTGACAATGTTTGTGGATTCGTGAAATCCACAACGATATGCCAGAATAACCCCTCAGCGGCCGTAACCGGTAATTATCCCTCTTTTTCGCCGGCAAAAAACATAAGTTCAGCTTCGCACGCCACTTCTTCTTCGACATAAGCCGCCGCGCGGCATTTCCCCACCTGTCCCCGCAGGTGCGTCACCTCCACCTCCAGGCGCAAGCGGTCTCCCGGCCGCACCTGGCGGCGGAAGCGGGCGCGGTCGATCCCGGCAAAAAGGGGTACCTTCCCCCGCATGGCCGGCAGGCTCAGGGCGACCACCGCGCCGACCTGCGCCAGCGCCTCGACGATCAAGACGCCGGGCATAACCGGGCAGCCGGGGAAATGCCCCTGAAAGAACCACTCGCCCGCGGTGACGTTCTTGATCCCCACCGCCCTTTTCCCTTCTTCCAGCTCGACAATCCGGTCGACCAGCAGGAAGGGAAAACGGTGCGGGATGATTTCCTGGATGGCGTTAACGTCCAGCATACGGCATCACTCCGGTGATATTTCCGGCAAGTTCTTCCGGTATTCCTCGGGTATCTTCGTCGGATCCTCCGGCTCGCCGCCTGACGGCGCGGCCTGCTGCTCGTCCTGGGGGAGTTGCTCCGGCGCCGGCTGTCCCGGCAGCGCTTCGTTTCCATCTCCACCGTGGGCCGGCGCCTCCGGGGGCTGGTTCCCGGAAGGCGGCGCCTGTTCCTGCGGCGTCACGATCACCACCACTCCCGGCATGGGCGTCGTTTGGGGTGCCGGCGTCTCCTGTTCCGGCGCCGTGGTTTCCGGCGCCGGCTCTTCGGCCGGCGGTTTCATGGCCACGTAACCGGGAGGCGGTGTCTGCACGATGGACGTGACCTCCTCTCCCCGGATCAGACGCGCGGCCACTTCCCTGGCCTGCCGCAGGTCCACGTGCCAGAACGGGTCGTAGTCGGAGAGAAACCCGGGCAGCGTGGCCGCCACGATCTGCACGTCGTCAACGTTCCGCGCCATGCGGGCCAGGGCCAGCATCTTCGTCAGCGGCATATCGGTCTCGACGCACCTTTTAATGGCCGGGATCAGGCGCGGCAGCTTGATGATGGTGGCCGGCTTCAGTATCTCGTCGGCGAGCGCCTTCAGGAACTTCTGTTGCCGCTGCACCCGGGCGATGTCGCCGAGCGGGTCGCCGCGGTAGCGCACGTACATCAGGGCCTGCTCGCCGTTTAAGCGCTGCACACCCTTCTTCAGGTTAATGGTGTAACGCCCGCCCTCCTGGGGGTCGTAGTGGTACATGTTTTTCTCCACGTCGATGGTCACGCCGCCGAGAATATCGACTATCTCTTTGAAACCCTCGTAGTTCGTCATGACGTAGTAGTCGATCGGCTGGCCGAGCAGGCGGGCGACCGTATCGCGCGCGAGTTCGGGGCCGCCGTACACCGTGGCCGCGTTTATCCGGTCGCGGCCGTGTCCGGGGATTTCGACGCGCGTATCCCGCGGGATGGAGAGCAGCGCCAGCCGCTTTTCGTTCGTGTCGGCTGCGGCGAAAATAATGGTGTCGGCGCGCGCCTTGGTCTCGCCGGTCCGGGCGTCGGAGCCCAGGAGAAGAAAGTTCAGCCGCTCCCCTTTCGCCTCCGCCTCCGGCTCGGCGGGAGAACCGAAGTAAAGCCAGGGCAAAAGGTACTGCTGCGCGGCCACGTACGCCGCGCCGACAAACAGCGAGCAGAGAACCAGGACGCCCAGGAGGCGCCACCACTTCCTCAACCGCTTCCTTCCCATCCGTGCCACCGCCCTCAAATTCTTGTCATTGACGGCTCGTCCCGCTTATCTTAAATTAGTTATGTAAATATTTTCGGCAGGGAGGACGCCGGATGCGCCTCATCGACGAAAAAGGCAAACTTTTCGGCATTATCAACGTCATCGACCTGCTGGTTATCCTGGTCGTACTGCTGGTCGTCGCCGGGGCCGCGTACAAGTTCCTCGCGCCGGCGGCCGCCACCCCGCCTACCACCGTTCGTCTCGAGGTGCTGATCCCCGCCGTCCACCCGGAAACGGCCGCCATGATCAAGGTCGGCGACCGGCTGGTCGCCGGCGCGAGCTACGTCCCGGTAACCGTCAAGGACGTACGGGTCGAGCCCGCCCTCACGACCGAAACCGACAGCGCCGGCCGGCGCGTCATCGCCCGCGATCCGTTCTTTAAGGATGTTTATGTCACGCTCGAAGGCGAGACCACCATCCCGGCCGCGCAGATAAAAATGGGAGCCCAGGAAATCCGTGCCGGCCGCGAATACTTCGTAAAGTCCCTGACTTATGAACTTAAAGGAACTATCGTTAAGGTATCACTAAACCCGGCCCCCGGCAACATGGAGTAGAGTTCAGTCCTCCCCCTCCGCTACAGGCCGACGATCCTCAGGCCCGGGTGCTTTGCTCCCGGATTGCCGTAGACGTTCTTCGTATCAACGATGAACGGACCCGCCGGGTCCATCAGAGCGGCAAAGGTCGCCAGGTCGTGAAAGTCGATGCCGTCCTGGCGCGCGAGAATCACCGCGCCGTGGGCGCCGCGCAGGGCCGCTTCCAGGCTTTCCACCTGGAACCGGAAGGCGTGCGGCACGGCGGGGTCAAAGGCCCTCACCTCAACCCCCGCTTGCTCCAGATGGGCCACCACGTCAAGGGCCGGGCTCTGCCTGGTGTCGTTCGAGTAGTCTTTCATGGCGAGGCCGAGAACGCCAACCCGCGCCTGTGCGGGTGCCACCGGCAGCTGCCGGAGCACCAGGTCGGCAACGTACCGCGGGGTATCCCGGTTGACGCGCCGCGCGGTTTCCAGCAGTTCCACCGCCACCCCCAGCTCGCGCGCCCTGGGCAGCAGGTAATGCAGCGCGTTGGGAAGGCAATACCCGCCCACGCCGGGACCCGGCTGCAGCAACTGGACCCGCTTGTGGCTGTTGGCCAGGCGCACCACCTCGAAGATGCTTACCCCGAGCGCCCGTGTGAAGCGCGCCAGTTCGTTGACCAGGGCTATGTTAACGTCCCGCGAGATATTCTCGACAAGCTTGGCCGTTTCCACCGCTTCGAAAGAAGAACCGCGAACGATTTCGGCCTCGGTCACGACGCGCAAAAGCTTCTCCGCCCTCTCGATGCTGGCCCGGTTGACCCCGGCCACCAGAACCGGCATATGCCTGAATTCTTCAAAGGCCCGTCCCTCGGCAATGCGCTCCGGCGCATAGGCCAGATAAAATTCCTCCCCCGCCGCGAGACCGCTTTTCTCGAGCGCGGGGAGCACCAGTTCGCGCATCATGCCGGGGACCAGGGTGCTGCGCACCAGCACCAGGTGGCCCGGGCGCAGGCCCGCCGCCACCGCCTCCAGGCAACTCACCAGCGGGTAAGGTTCCGGTTCGCCGTCCAGCACCGGGATGCCCACCGTGATGATCACGTCGCCGGCCCGCATCCCTTCCGCCGGGTCGGTGGTCGCCCGGAAACGCCCGGCTGCCAGTTCGCGGCTTAGAATTTCCTTAATACCCACCCCGTCGCAGGCCTCGTGCAAATGCGTGACACCCGCGTTAACCGCCTCGACGTGTTCCCGGTCAACGTCCACCCCGGTTACCCGGCAGCCCCGCATCGCCAGGCTCAGGGCCAGGGGCAACCCGACAAACCCGAGACCGAATACCGCTACTTCCCTCACGCAACCTGCTCCTTTTCCCTATCAAATACATGAAACCTGTCTATCGCCGAAAATGTGACACCCTCAAGACAGTTGCCAAAGTCGGGGCCCTACCGGGCCAGAACTTTGCGGTACACCTGGGTGGTCTGCTGCGCCATCTTCTCCACCGTAAACTCGCGCCGCACCAGCTCGCCGCCCCGGGCGGCCATCGCCCGCGCCTCCTCGGGGTGGTCGAGCATCCACAATATGGCGCCCGCCAGTTCGGGAGCGTTGCCGGGGGGAACCAGGAGCCCCGTCTCGCCGTGGCGGACCACCTCCCCGAGGCCGCCCGCGCTGGTGGATATCACCGGGATGCCCATGCCCAGGGCTTCCGCCGCCGTAAGGCCGAAGCCCTCCCAGTACGAGGCCACCACCAGAAGTTCGAGCGCCCCCATCACGGCCGTGATATCCTCCACGAACCCGGTGAAGCGCACCGCTTCGGCAATTCCCAGTTCCCGCGCCAGCGCTTCCAGCGCCTGGCGCTCCGGACCGGCACCCACGACGAGAAACTTCACTCCCGGCCGCCGGGCGAGCACCTCGCGTGCGGCAAAAAGAAACACACGGTGCCCTTTCACCCGGTGCAGGCGCGCCACCATGCCCACCAGCGGCGTGTCGGGCGTGTACCGCAGGCGCACCCGCAGGTTTGCGGGCGAATCGGGCGGGGTTTGCACGTCGACACCGTTGTAAATAACCGTCACCCGGTCCGCAGGGACGCCGCCCCGCAGCAGCGCCTCTTTCAGGGCCTGCGACACGGCGATAAAGTGCGCCGTCAGGTGGCGCGAAAACCGCTCGGCCAGCCCGTTCACCAGCCGGCTGAAAAGGTTCGGGTAATCGAACCGCAGCAGGCTGTGCACGGTGGTCACCACCGGCCGCCCGGCCCGCCGGGCGGCCAGCCGGCCGATCAGGTTGGCGCGCACGCCGTGGGTGTGGACGAGATGGAAGCCGCCCTCGCGCGCCAGTTCGACCAGGCGCCCCACGACGCGCAAATCCGTTTTGTGCCGCATCGGGAAGGCATGCGCCTCAAGCCCCGCCTCCCTGGCCATATCGGCAAACGGCCGGGCAAAGAGGCAGGCCACGGCCACCGATACCTCCCCCGGGTCGAGCGCGGCGGCCAGGTTCAGGATGTGCCGCTCCGCACCCCCGAATTCGCCGCCGCCGATCACGTGCAGCACACGCAATTTATCCACAAACCTGCCTCCTGTGCGCTACCCTTGGCACACGCTACCCGCACGCCTTATAATATCATAGAGCGGCAAAAAGGGAGGAACGTTTTTTGTCCCTCGCGCACGCCTACCGCGACAGCAGGCTCGGCCGGGCAAGTAGCGCGCTGCGCCGGTTCTGGCAGCAGAGCGGCATCGCGCGCTGGCTGGCGGGCGAGCCGGCCTGGACCGCCCCTGACACCCTGCGCAGCACCGCGTTAGCCCGCGCCCTCACGTGTGTCTTTGCCAGGCTCCGGCTCCCGGCCTTCCGCCCCGCCGTCGACGCCAGCCGCGCCCTGCCCTTCATCGCCGCCCGCGCTTGGCTGTTGCTCGTTGCCGTTATGGGGTACGCCGTTATCGACTTCGCCCTGCGCAACGGCCCCCTTGCCGGCGGTGCCGCCGCCAGCTTCTGGGACGAAATGCTTCTGGCCGCCGGACTGGCCCTGCTGCTCGCGCGCCTGGCCTGCCGCGGCCTCCAAACCTATCGGTACACGGCGCTCGACATCCCTATCCTGTTCTACATCGGCGTGTTCACTTTTTTGTTCCTCGTCCGTTCGCCCGAAACGGCCATCGGCCTGGAGGGCGTCCGGGTTTATACAGAGTACGTTCTGTGGTACTTCCTGGCCACCCAACTTTGCGACCGGCGCGGGCAGGCGCAGGTCCTGGCCACGGTCCTGGTGGGCATAACCACGCTCATAGCGCTCTACGGCATCGTCCAGTATGTTGTAGGTGTGGAGATACCGGCCACGTGGGTCGACCAGGCCGAAGCCGGCGTGCGGACGCGTGTTTTTTCCATCGTCGGCAGCCCGAACGTCCTGGGGAGCCTGCTCACCATGGTGCTGCCGCTCGGTCTTGCCGGTTTCTTGACCGCCTCCGGCCTGCGCACCCGCGCCGCTTACGGCGCCGCCTCTGCCGTCATGGCCCTCTGCTTGCTCTTCACCTTTTCCCGCGGCGCCTGGCTGGCTTGCTTCGCCGCCCTCCTCGCCTTCGGTCTGCTTTACGAGCTGCGCGTGCTACTCGCCCTCGGCGCCGCCGCCCTGGGCGTCCCCGTTCTTGTCCCGGACGCGGTCGCCCGCGTGACCTACCTCTTCTCGTCCGCCTACCTGGCCTCCAGTGTGCGGGCGGGGCGCCTGGCCCGCTGGCAAATGGCCGTCGAAAGGATCAAGGCGCACCCGCTGGCCGGCGAAGGGTTCGGACGCTTTGGCGGCGCCGTGGCCACCCGGGCCATACCGGGCAGCTTTTACGTGGACAACTTCTACCTGAAGACCGCCGCGGAAGGCGGGCTCATCGCGCTGGGCACCCTGCTCTGGTTGTTCGTAACGGCCGTCCGCGCCGGGTACAGGGCCGTTATCGAGGCCGGCACCCCGCAGACCCGCGCCCTGGCCGCGGCCATCCTCAGCGGCCTCCTGGGGGTTCTCCTCCACAACGCCGTGGAGAACATTTTCGAGGTGCCCATGATGGTCACCCTCTTCTGGACTCTTCTCGGCATCCTGGTCGTGCTTCCGCGGCTGCCGGAGCGACCCTAGGATTTAACCTCCGCCTCACCTCTCACCATCACCCAGAGCCTGGTGAGCGCCTTCAATCCGCGCCCGTCGGAAGCGGGGACGGATATCAGGTGATTCAAGGGGACGGTCCGGCCCGCCTTAATGTTAACCCCTCCTGTGAGATCCGGGACGCCGTTCCCCGTGGGGTCCACCACGACGGCGCGGCCGTTGGCCGGCGCCCGCACCACGAACTCGGTCCCGGCCTGGCAGATCATGGTCTGCCCCGGTTCGAGCACCACCTTACGCCATTGAACGTACTTTTCGACAACCTGCTCGCGGACCCACCCCGCCGTAACCAGCGGGTCCTGCAGCGTCCCCGGCCCCGCCTGGCTCTGCCCGTAGGCGTACCCGGCGCCCAGGAGCACGCCGCCGCAGACCGCGGTGATCAAAAACCGCCTCCAGCCCTGAAAACGCACTTTTAGGCCTCCTCGATTCGTTCTTTGCGTTAAGATTCGCCGTCAATCTCCTTATCCCTGTAAGAGAAGGGATCTTCTAGCAGCGCCGCCACCATCGCGGCGTTGGCCTCCGCCTGCCGGCGCAACGCTTCCACCCGCGCCCGCAGTGTGGTCCGCAGCGTCGCGCCCCGGGCGGCCAGTTCACGCACCCGCGCTTCGAGCCGCGCCGCCGTAACCCTGGCCAGGTCCTCCGCCGGCCCCATCCCCACCTGCTCTAGAAAGCGGTGCACCTTCGGGTCGTACCCCAGGCCGA
>DMDP01000070.1 GCA_003445475.1 Peptococcaceae bacterium
TCTTCCGAATCTCAACCGGTATGAGTCCGGCGGTGGCTACCGCGTCGGTGTGGAAGAGCACCCTTTTCTCACGGCAGATACGACCGATTTCGGCAATCGGTTGAATGGTGCCTACCTCATTGTTGGCGTGCATCACCGACACCAGGATGGTGTCCGGACGTATGGCCCGCTCCACTTCGCCGGGGTCCACCACACCGTACGTATCTACCGGCAGGCGGGTTACCTCGAACCCCCACCGTTCGAGGGTCTTGGCGCAATGCATAATAGAGAAGTGTTCCACGGGGCTTATAATGATGTGTTTGCCGCGGTTCTGGTGCGCCCACGCCACGCCCTTCAGCGCAAAGTTGTTGGCCTCGGTCCCGCACGAAGTAAATACGACTTCTGGAGGTGTGGCGCCGATAAGCTCGGCAACCTGCGCCCTGGCTCTCTCCAGCGCTTCGCGCGCCTTTTCCCCTGAGCCGTGGATACTCGACGGGTTGCCCCAGTACTCCGTGAAATAAGGATGCATGGCCTCGTAAACTTCTGGAAGTAAGGGGGCGGCAGCTATGTAGTCGAGGTAAACCAACGAAATCAACGTCCTTTCCTGGAATATGGCCGTTATTGCAGGCCGTCCGGGTCATCCCTACACAAAATCTATCACTTAACGCCAAAAAGTCAAGCCCCGTCTATTTCTGGCGCTTGTTCTTAAATTACCTTAAGTTTCGGACAACGCCCACCAGGTGGGTAAGCTTCCCCTCAATAATCTCGACCGGCACCAGCGTGCCGATATAGGCCGGCGCACCTTCAAAAACGACCGTTTTATTGGTGCGCGTACGCCCCGCCAGCCGCGCCGCATCGGTTTCGCTGGGCCCTTCTACAAGAATCTCGTGCACCTTTCCTTGCTCGGCCCGGTTTTTCGCCAGGCTGATCTCTTTTTGCACCGCGATAAGTTCCTGGATGCGCCGCGACTTGACTTCCGCCGGCACCTGGTCGGGCATGCGGGCCGCCGGCGTCCCCTTGCGCGGGTTGTAAACGAAGGTAAAGGCCTGGTCAAACTGTACCTGCCGCACCAGTTCCAGCGTATCCTGGAAGTCTTCCTCCGTTTCCCCGGGGAAGCCGACCATGATGTCCGTGGTAATGCTGGCCTCGGGAACGGCGGCGCGAATGCCGTCCACCAGGCGGAGGTAATCCTCCCTGGTGTAACCGCGATGCATGCGCCGCAGGATGCGATTGGACCCAGCCTGCACCGGGAGGTGAAAGTGCTCGCATACCTTCTCGCTGTTAGCAATAACATCGATAAGGCGTTGCGTAAAATCGCGCGGGTGCGAAGTGGTATACCTTATACGCCACAACCCTTCAACGCGGTCAAGGCGCTCGAGCAGGGTCGCAAAATCGGTGGGCGGGTCCAGTCCGCGCCCGTAAGAGTTCACGTTCTGGCCCAGAAGGGTCACCTCGCGGTATCCCTGTGCCACCAGGGTTTCGACCTCGCGGATGATGTCCTCCGGCCTCCGGCTGCGCTCCCGGCCCCGCACGTAGGGAACAACGCAGTACGTGCAGAAGTTGTCACATCCAAACATGATGGGTACCCAGGCCGACAGCTTGCTTTCGCGGCGGACCGGCAGGCCTTCGATAACCTCCCCGGCCTCCCGCCAGACGGCACAGAGAGGCTCCCTTGCCGCCCGCACCTCTTCGACAAGGCGAGGCAGTTCGTGCCGGTTGTGGGTGCCTATAACCAGGTCCACATGCGGAAAGCGCCGCCGGATATCTTCTGCCGCGCCGTTCTGCTGCGGCAGGCAGCCTGTTACGGCGATAACCAGGTCGGGCTTCCTGCGCTTTAGGCGTTTCAAGGTGCCGAGGAGGCCCCACACCTTTCTTTCCGCCGTCTCGCGCACGCAGCAGGTATTAACGACGATGACGTCGGCCTTCTCGGGCCTGTCTACCTTCTCGTACCCGGTCTCCTCTAAAAGGCCCGCCATGAGTTCGCTGTCGTAGTCGTTCATCTGGCAACCGTAAGACACGATGTGGTACTTCAAGCTTCTGGCAACCTCCGTTCGAACATCGCTTCGCCTTCATTTTAGCGGGGTCCCCGCAAATTATCCAGACCGGGCCTCCGCACCTTACATTTACCTTCTATGAATAATTTCTTTTTGCAGCACATTATGTTTGGGAGGTGAAATAAATGAAACCCACAACGACGAGCTGGGTGGTAACCGGGCTTGGAGCGGCCGTCACGGCCCTCGGAGCTACGGCGCTGAGCGGCCCCCTGGCCGCGGGTGCAGTCGGCTTCGGCGCCGCCCACGTTGTCCTCGGATTGCTGGACATGGCGCGGCCCACCATCAAAAAGCATTCGTAACCGTTACAATGCTTCCGGGTTGCATTCCCGGAAGCGCTATTCGACGAATCGCGTCCCGTTAATATACGAATACCCCGAGAAGACCAGGACAATCCCCGCAAGGGCAATAACGACGTTTATTGCGGCAAATGCTTCCCTCACGCCCAAGAATTTATTGCGCTACAAGGCAAGCACCTCTCGGTTGGCGGAAACTTGGACAAACCCTCAACAAGCATAAAGGGTGGGGCAGTACCCCACCCTTCGCCTTGTCTTTTGTCCTAACGGATAAGAACCAGCGGGCACGGAGCCAAGGGAATAACCTTTTGCGTTACGCTGCCGAAGATTAAGCCGCTCCACTGGCCGGCGCCGCGCGAACCCATGACGATATGGTCGAAGCCGCCTTTGGCGGCGTAATCCACAATCACCTGGGCAGGCTCGCCTTCGAGGGACTCGCTCGTCACCGAAAAACCGGCCTGCTCAAACACGGCCGCGGTTTTAGCCAGGTAACGTTTTGACATTTCCTTGACGCTGCTCACGAGGCCGGGTGCAAAGGGGTGTTCGTGATCGAAGGCCTTGAGTTCCGGCGGAACGTGGTAAACGTTGATAAGGGTAACCTGGATATCCGGCTTGAAGCGCAAGAGGTTGACCACATACTCTGCCGCCCGCAAGGAGTTGTCGGAGCCGTCTGTGGGCAGCAAGACCTTGTGAAACACGCTGATCCCTCCCATCGTAAAGCGTTGGTGCTCTATTCGTCGTCATCCTCATATTTTCCTTTTTCAACGGCGTCGCAGGCGTGCAAAATGGTGCCGCCCCCAACCACCACCTCACCGTCGTAGAAAACAACGGCCTGACCGGGCGTGATCGCCCGCTGCGGCGTGGCAAACCGCACCAGCACCCGGTCCCCGGGGTAAGGCGTAACGGTGGCGGGCGCCTCCCGGTGGCGGTAGCGAATGCGGGCTTGCACCCGGCGCGGCCCGTCCAACGTCTCCACGGCAATCCAGTTCAGGTCGCCCGCCACCAGCGCGGGGCGGTAAAGGGCGCTCTCCGGCCCCACCACCACCGCGTTGCGCCTTTCGTCGATGGCCAGCACGTACAGGGGTTTACCGGCAGCCACGCCGAGGCCGCGGCGCTGACCGACCGTGTAAAAGGCAATCCCCCGGTGCGTGCCCAGCACGCGGCCTTCCTGGTCTACAATCGGGCCTTCCCGCAAACCACCCGGCATGTAAGACCTGAGAAACCGGTGGTAATCGTTATCCGGGACGAAGCATACTTCCTGGCTTTCCGCCCTGTCGGCCACCGGCAGTTCCAGCTCTCGCGCTATTTCCCTTACTCGCTCCTTGGTTAACTTGCCTAAAGGAAACAGGATATGCTGTAGTTGCTCCTGGGTGAGGGTGTAAAGGAAGTAAGACTGGTCTTTGCGGCCGTCCACACCCCTTTTCAAAAGCCACCGGCCGCTCCCCTCGTCCCGTGCGATGCGCGCGTAATGTCCCGTGGCCAGGTAGCCGGCCTCCAGCGCCCTGGCGCGCGCCAGCAAGGCGTCGAACTTCACGTACCGGTTGCACCTCACACAGGGGTTCGGGGTCCTGCCGCGCGCATACTCCTCGCAGAAATCGGCGATCACGTAACGCGCGAACACCTCGCGGAGGTTAACCACGTAGTGAGGAATGCCGAGTTTGTGGGCGACTTTACGGGCGCTCTCAACGGCGGCCAGCCCGCAACACCCGCGCGCCGCCTCGCCCCCCAGGTCCCGGGGCCATATTTCCATTGTCACGCCGATAACCTGGTAACCCGCCTGTTTTAACAAGGCGGCGGCGACGGATGAGTCCACGCCGCCGCTCATGGCAACCACGACGCGCATCCTACCCACACCCCGTGCATTCTCTCGCGCTGCGCCGGCCGGCAACCGTCCGCAGCCGCCCGATGATCCGGGGAAACACCTCCAGCACGCGTTCGATATCTTCCGCCGTGGTGTGCCGGCCCAGCGTCAGGCGTACGGCTCCCCGCGCCTGCTCGGGAGGTATGCCCAGCGCCAGGATCACGTGCGACGGTTCGGCGCCCCCCGTACCGCACGCGGAGCCTGTGGAAACGGCAATGCCCTCCTGGTCCAGGGCCATGACCACCGCTTCGCCTTCCACGCCTTCCACCGTAACGTTCACGTTCTGGGGTAACCTTCGCTCGGGGTGCCCGTTGAGGTGTACCCCGGGGATGTTTTGGGTCAACCCTTCAATGAGCCTGTCCCGCAGCTGCCTGAGGCGCGGGATCACCGCGGGCATTTCCCTCCCGGCAATTTCCGCCGCCTTGCCGAAGCCGACGATGCCGGCCACGTTTTCGGTGCCGGCCCGCATGCCCCGTTCCTGTGCACCCCCCACGATCAGGGGGGGCATCCTGGTGCCGTTCCGAATGTACAGGGCACCTACGCCTTTCGGACCGTAAAGTTTGTGGGCGGCGATGGATAAGAGATCCACGCCCAACTCGTTCACATCTACAGGGAGGTGCCCCACGGTTTGCACCGCGTCCGTGTGGAAGCAAACACCCGCTTCCCTGGCCACCCCGGCGATCTCGGCAATCGGTTCGATGGTTCCGATCTCGTTATTGGCGTGCATAACGGAAATGAGAATCGTTTCGGGCGTGATCGCCCGTCGCACCTCGTCCGGGTCCACCAGGCCGTACCCGTCAACGGGCAAGTAGGTGATCCGAAATCCGTCTGCCTCCAGAAGCCTGCACACGTCGAGGATGGCGTGGTGCTCTATGGATGACGTGATGATATGCCTCCCCTTTTGCGCGTGCGCGTAGGCCGCACCCCGCAGGGCCCAGTTGTCGGATTCGGTGCCGCCGCTGGTAAAAAAGACCTCCTCCGGCGCCGCCCCGATAAGCGCGGCCACTTTTTCCCGGGCCTCTTCCAGCGCACGCTTTGCCTCCTGGCCAAAAGAGTAAGCGGTCGACGGATTGCCGAAGGCCCCCGTCAGGTATCGAAGCACGGCCTCGGCCACCTCCGGGTGCGCCGGTGTGGTCGCGGCGTGGTCAAGGTAAATACGTCTCACCTGGTCAGCCCCCTGCAAAACGAGTATCCGGCGCGGTCGTTTGGTCCGGCCCATCGTTTAATCTAACCAGGTGGCAGCGGGGTTATTTATCTATGACCGCCGGGGGACCCGCTTCTCGATGGGGAAACGTACCTCCGTCTCCATTTCGGCGATTGGTGTGCTTTCCAGGTCGTTCAGGTAAACCTCCTCGGCCAGATCGGAA
>DMDP01000154.1 GCA_003445475.1 Peptococcaceae bacterium
TTCGCCGTCGTGGCCGAGGAGGTGAGAAAGCTCGCCGAGCAGTCGGCGGCGGCCGCCAGGGAGATCCAGGGGATCATCGCCCGCGTCCAGGCGGAGACGGCGCGCGCGGGCGAGGCCATGGAGCGCGGTTTGAAGGAGGTCGGGCAGGGCGTCACCCTCGTAAAGTCGGTAGACGAGTTGTTCGGCCGCATAATCGCCGACGTCAAGGGCCTGACCGACCGGGTGCAGGAGATGGCCCGCCAGATCGGCGAAGTGTCGCAGGCCGTCCAGAACATCGCGGGCACGACTGAGGAATCGACGGCGGCCATCGAAGAGGTTAGCTCCTCGACCGAAACCCTGAACCGCATGGCGGCCGAGCTGCAGGGCCTGGTCGAACGGTTCCGCGTGTAGCGCACGGAAGAGGCGAAATAAGCCGGTAAGGTAGACGGATGCAGATATTCACACGTGGGAGGGCATGGAACACCGGAGGCGATTCTTGTGAACGGTTCGGTTGCTACAAAGCCGCATTTCTGATTCTGCCGAGGGGCCACGCCTGGCACCCGCGGTTCGTCCTGGGGGCGGTGCTAACGCTTGCCGGCACCGGGAGCAACGCGGTGAACTGGCTGGTGCCGGGGTATGTTGTGGGGTACCTGCGCGTCCCCTTTACCGGCCTGGCGTTGAACCTTGGCGGCGTCTTCGCGCTGGTAGGGTTTGCCATGGCATGCTCGGCTGCGGTATCGGGGTTGCGCCCAACCTGGGCCTGAGCCACTTGCCACACCGATAGGGGAAGATGAGAAAGTGTAGGGCAAGCGCGCAGTCAGGCTCCTGCCGTGGCCGGTCACCCTGATCGGGGCCTTGCCACCAGGGAAAACACAACGTGATGACCGCCCCCTGAGTCGGCCAGATCTCCTTCAGGCCGCCCCTGGTGATGGTTTCCATCACGCCGGAGCGGTACACCTACGAGTTGATCCAGAGGAGCGGGGAGTTCGTCGTCAGCATCCTGGCGGAAGACCAGGCCGAAATTGCCAACTTCTGCGGCTCCCGCTCCGGGCGCGACGTGGACAAAGTCTCCGCCCTGGGGCTCAAGACGCGGCCCGGGCAGGCAGTTAAGGTCCCTCTCCTCGAAGACTGCCTGGCCAACGTCGAGTGCCGCGTCGCGGCTACCCACCCGGCGGGGGATCACGTCCTGTTCGTGGGGGAGGTCGTCGGGGCTCCATCGCCCGCCCGGACGCTACCCCGTTGCTGATGCTGGACTGGAAGCCCGGAAAATATAGGCCCATCGCGGACAGGTAGGCGATGAAAAACAGGACGACGGCGGACAACGCCTCCTGCAGGATCGTGCGTGCAGCTGCTTCTCTGCTCCTGACACGAAGTTTAGGGGGTGTGACCCGGGATTGGCCAGCGTCCTTTTAACCGTCAAGGGGTCAGTTGCGACCCTCACATTAAATCGTCCGGAGTCCATGAACGCCGTCGACCCTGAGACCGCGCGGGAGCTCGTTACCGCGCTGGAGCAGTGTCGGGGCGAATCCAAAATACGCGTCGTAATTGTCACGGGTAGCGGCGGGGCGTTCTGTGCCGGCGGTGACCTGAAATACTGCAGCAGGTTTCTTGGAAGTAACCCCGTCGAGCCAATCCGCGAACTGACCGACTGCTTTCACCGGATAATCCTGGACATTCGCATCCTGCCAAAACCTGTAATCGCCGCCGTCAACGGCGTGGCAGCAGGAGGTGGAATGTCCCTGGCTCTGGCTTGCGACCTGCGAATTGCGGCCGCAGACGCGCAGTTCAGGCAGGCTTACACCGGCGTGGGCTTGGTTCCGGACGCCGGGTGGAGCCTCTGGGTTTCTTTGCTTTCCGGTTTTGGCAGGGCCAGCGAAATGCTCTTTCTCGACCCTGTTATTGATGCCGGTCAGGCCCTGCAGATGGGTTTGGTACATAAAGTGGTAGCGCCCGGGGAGCTTGCCGAAGAAACGTCGCGGCTTGGTGCCCGGCTGGCCGAGGGCCCGGCGCGCGCCCACGCTCTGGCGAAGGCGGCTTTGAACCGGGGTCTTCTTGGCGCGCTCGAGTACCAGTTGGAGGTGGAGCGGCAGGGGGTGCTGCAGGCGGCGGGCACACGCGACTTTCGCGAAGGCCTGACCGCTTTTCTGGAAAAGCGCCGGCCCCGATTTCTCGGCGAATAGGGATGCTACTCCAACTGGTACCCGGCCGGTCTGGGGGCTCGCGCCCCGAGATCAGGAAAGGTTATCCTGGGACCTGAAGGCTTCGGAGTGATTCGCCCGGGACTTCGAGGCCGTCTGTGGACCTGAAGCAGGCTGCCCCGACCCCAGGATCAGGGGTTATTTCTCAGATTTGTTTGCACCCGGCGTCCGAAGGAAAATTTATAAAGAAAAGCCTTCGGCGGAAGGCTAATACATAGGGGTATGTTGGCCACCGGGTCTGGTGGCTTTTCTGTTGCACTAAATCCTAAAGCAGAAACGGCTTCCAGAAGCCCGGAAGCCTTGAAATCACTGGTGGGCGCAGGAGGATTTGAACCTCCGACCTCTTGAA
>DMDP01000122.1 GCA_003445475.1 Peptococcaceae bacterium
TTGACGCCCACGTTGTACCGCCTGCCGTACCAGAACCACACGACACAGGCGGCAGCCGGGTGCAGGATCACGCCGAGTCGAACCGGGCCGTCCTGCACGGCGAACCGGGCGCGGCGCACGTGGCGCAGGCGGGCCGCACTCAGGGCGGTGCAGTGTTCACGAAGGAGCAGAGGGCATCACCACCTGACCCTTGGACATCGGCGCGGGCTGCGGGGGCCGTTGCCCACCACGGGCGCGTTAGCAACTTCCTAGAATCTTCCCTTGACGGCGCTTGACCGGCTTTTGCCGGAGGGCAACGGCCCGCCAGATACCGGCTTCCAACTTGCGGAGGGTGTCCTCCACAAGCCCCACCAGCGAGCCGCCTTTATGCTGGTAGCGACACCAAATAGCATCGCCGATCAGCGAACCCAGGTAGGAATAGCCCCCGTCGTTCGGCTCCCCTGTGGCGCACCGCCGACAGAGGAAAACCTCTCCCTCCACAGTGACCCAGTAGACATCTGCCTTGCCGCTACACAGTACGCACTTTTTGTCTGCGTAGGGCGTTCCCCGCGTAAGACCCACAGGCAAGCACCTCCTCATTGCACAGAATTGCCGGGGCGTCAAAGCCCCGCTATCAGCACGAAGGGAGAATGTGGTCGGGCGCAACGTGCCACGGCCCTACCGCACAATGCCCGCGCACAAGAGAAACGGAAAACGGAAACGGGATTGGTATAGAGATTTTCCGTTCCGTCCGGAAGAAGACAAATGCTGTGAAAGCATTTGGTTGTTGGGCATTTCCCTTTTTCCCTTTCGTGCTTCTTCCGTCCGGAACGGAAAAATCCCTATATAGATCCCGTTCCGTTTCCGGTCGGTAGGTATGTACCGCGTTGTGGTCGCGCCACCAAGCCGAGCTGTGTTGCCCTAACCAGCTTCTTACGCGCGGTATCCGGCTTCAGCCCTGATGCGGCAGCGACCTCCTGGATGGTCGCCCCTTCGGGTGGCAGGTATTGCTGCACGAATGCCGCAAGTTCTTCCGCCTGTTCTTCCTCTCGCGCCTTCTGTTTGGAACCGGTGTCGGTGTAGATGCCGTCCTCTGTCAGTTCGATTACGAGGCCGTCCGCGAGCACGGCGGGCAGCTTGAACCGCGACCAGGCCCGCAGCACACGTTGCCGTGGGTGCCCCTCCCTTCGCGTCAAGGTAAGAATCACGTCGGCCCGTCCGCCCTTAGCACCTGAGCCGCGTACCTCCGTGATATCGCCGGTGGCCGCCGATTTCCGCAGGAAGTCCAGGATCAGCACGGCCACGGTGTGGTTGCGGGCCAGGTCGAGCAGGCGGCGCATGACACGTGTAACCTCCATTGACTCCGATTCCGACTCGACGCCGAAGGCTGCTAGCAGCTCATCCAGAGAGTCGATGACGACAAGCTGCCAGCGGCCTGTAGCCACCTCACCTGCGAAGTCGTCCCAACACTCGGCCAAGGCGGTGAAGTCGGTCACTACGTCAACCCGCGTCCAGTCAACAGGTGGCCGATCCACCCATACGGCGGGCGGTTCCTCAGAGACCAGCAGGATGCGATTAGGGCGCTCGTCGATAGGGAAGCCCAGGAAGTACGTCGGCATAACGGTGGCGCTCCTGCCAGACACGCACAATTCCCCCTCGTGGCCCATCGTCAGGTGGTGAAGGAAGTGTCCGAGCAGTGTGGACTTGCCGGCAGCGCGTTGCACCCCGGCGAGAGTGGTCACGAGGCTAGTACCTATGAGCGGCTTCCAGAACCAGCGGGGCGGCCTTTGCTGCGCGAGGCGGATAAACTCGGGGCCGGGGATGATAGTCAAGCCGCCCACGGCATTGGGCTTGCTTTCTTTGCGCACGACGGCGATGCCCAGCAGCGCCGCCAGCAATCCCAGGCCGCCTTTCATCCCGCAACTGTAGCATTGGAACCCACGGGGGCCGTAGTCTAAGCTAGGCGTTTGATCGTTATGGAAGGGGCACCGCGCCAGCCGGTCGCCGTTGCTCTCGAAGGTGTCGGGCTGAAGGCGCTCATCCAGCAGGCGCAGCGCCTCCTCGGATGTAGGGGCCGTCACCACGGGCAGCGCCCGGTCAAGCAGCGCGTTGATAGCCTCGCGGGTGCGGGCGAAGTCGCGGCCGAGCCGGACGTGCAGCTCGTTCAAATCCTTGGCGTTGTGCGGCCACCAGGTGGTGGAGAACGCCAGCAGGCTTGCTCCTTCGGGCCGGGTGGCGGCCAGGCGCTTGAGAAGTTGCGCGCCGCCGTTGTCGGGTTCGACGTTGACCGCAACGCGCTTGTAACCGGCGGCCAGTTCCCACCACTCGCGGCGCCAGGTGGCCGCGCCAGGAACCACGAGGGCAGCGTAACCCGCGCCGTAGGCGGTCGCGCCGTCGGTTTCACCCTCGACAATCAGCAGGACGCTGTTACTGGCGTCGTTCGGCTTCCACAAGGCAACTTGGGGGCTGCTCCCCCTCGGATTCCGGGGTTTGTCGTTGGGGGAGGGCCGGTAGCGGCGTGTTGGGAATACGAGATGGCCGCGCTCATCGACATACCAGCCGAGGGCGGTAGCTGGGTGCAAAATACCGCGCTCTTGCAGGAAGGATTGCCATTTCGCAGGGATTTGTCGTAAAATAGGGTTAGAAGACACTGGTATCTCCTCCTTCGCGTGGTTTTTCTCCCTCCCCTCCCGTGCCAGCGCCGGGCCTCCAGCGGGCCGGCGTTTTTGCTTCAGCTAGCTCGCAGCTGCGCCGAGCTTGCGTCCGACCGCATCACGAAGCAGCCCCAGCCGATGTAAGTACAGCCGCCAGAGCGGGTCTGCACTCATCCACACAGGCACCGCGCCGCCCAACACACGCTGAAAGTATGGGCTGGCGAGGTACTGGCGGACGTACTCTTCCTGCCGACCTTCGACCGGGCCGAAGACTCCTTCGTAAATCTTGAGCAACTCGTCCACGTCCGGGGTGCGTATCGGTGCTACAACCCGCTCAAAACCGGCCTGACCCCGCCTCACCCCTTCGGGGAGCTTTTCCGGCTCCGGCTCAGGGGACGCCGGCGCGGGCTGGACGCCTCCCACCTTCGGCTCAACTTCGACCTTCGGTGGCGGTGTCGGTGCCGGGAGGTTGATTTGTGGGAATTCCGGCAACTTGATTTGCGGCATCTGGAAATTTGCCAACTGCTGTTCTAGCTGCGCCATCTTTCGCTGCAGAGCCTCTAGCAGCCGCTCGTTTTGCCAAGCACTGAGGGCCTCCCTTTCGCGCTGGCGGATGACGTCCCGAACTTCCGGCCTTACGTCCTCCCACCGGACGGTGTCCGCACCCTTCATTGACTCCTCCCACGTCAACGGCCTGTCGGTGGGGAGAGGGGCGTAACCGGCCCTCTGCCTTTCTTGTTGCGCAAGTTGCTGTATCTCTGGCGGCAGATTACGGAACCAGTTGGAGTCATAGCCGATAACATTAGCGCCCAAACTACCGCCCGGCGGGGACGTGCGGGTGCTCCTGCTGGACTTGGAACCGCCACGGGAAGACCTGCCGCCAGAACCAGAGGTGGTAGCAGGTGTTGTTGCAGAGGCTGTTCCAGGAGACGTGCTACCAGAAGGCGGCGAACCCACCTTTACGTCAGGGTTCCGAATGTCCCGCGCCCCGAAGGAGATGGACGGGTCTGCCTGAATCATCCTACGCTGTACTTCGGCGTCCTTCTCGCTTATGTACACCGGCATCGTCAGCACCTCTCTTCTCCTCGCGTCAAGAATTCGCTGGCACCCGGCGTCCCGGCCTTCGGCAGCCGGGGCCGGGCTTGCGGTCACGTCCTCATCGCTCGCTGCAGTACGGTTTTGCGAAAAGCCTCTGGATTGACGACATAATGCCGCCAGCTTGCCGGGTCGAATCTTGTGCCCGGAATTTCGCCAAGCTTGTACCGCACTCCGCCAATCTCTGCCGTCCTTGTCTTAGGGTTCCATATCGGGGTGATGCCGTACCGACTCAGCGCAGTGCGCACGGACTCCTTCCCGCGCGTCCACGGCGGCGGCACAATGCTGGGCGGCAGAGGCTGTGGGCGGCGCGGCATCCGCTTGCGCACTTCTTCTGCCTCCTGCGCCTCTTCCAGCGCCAGGCGGCGCTCAACAGCCTCCCGCTGCCGTTGCCTGCGGCGCTCCCGCTCCTCCTCAAGAACACGGCAGGTTTCTTCATCCTCCCCGTACGGAGATTTACCGGTAATAAGGCTGTAAATACCTGGCGATTGAATTGCCAGGCTCACGAGGGCGGAGGCTAAAGAGCCATAGCCGGGAACGGCAACCCAGCCCCAGCCCCACTCGCCCGCCTTTTCAATGCGGTCGGTGATTGGCCGCAGCCAGCGCGGAATCGTCAGCAGCGTCTTCTCAGGACCGTAATGGAACTCAAACAGTGGCTCCTTGGCGGCACGCTGTAGGGCCTCTTCGCGTTCGCGTTGTTTAGCCATCGTTCAACACCTCCTCACACCAGGTTGTTACGGGCGCGGCGAATAGCCGATTTGTGGCAGCTCCGGGAAGATTTCGTGCTCGTTACAATTCAGCGCGGCTGCGATCCGGCGGCGGAGGGCCGGGTAGGCGTAAAGCCTGCCGCGTTCAATCCGGGACAGGACGCTTGGGCTCGTTCGGGCGCGTTGCGCTAGCTCCCGCTGCGTCAAACCTGCGGCGAGGCGACGCTTACGCAGTTCAAGCAGCACGTGCTTCCCCCCCTTCGGGCAAAATAAAGAGCCACCCGCCTGGAAGAAGACGAATGGCTATTATCAGTATAGCGTGTCAAGCCGTTGAACGTCAAGATCAGTTAAGGACAAATTTCTTGCTGGCGGCAGGATTTCCCTACGTGGCGGCGAAATGACAACCACGACGGACTCACCCACAGGGCAATCGGCTGAGAAGGGCGAGTCCGTTGTGTCTGGCGGGGCGGTCGGAAGGGAAAATGCAGTAACGGTGCGGGTTTGCGGGTGCGGGAGCATCGCGGCGGACTCAAAATCCGCTGG
>DMDP01000175.1 GCA_003445475.1 Peptococcaceae bacterium
GGGATCGGCGAGAGTATCCGCGCGAGCAAAGTAGGATAGGGGTGAAAAAGGGAGATGAACCTGCGACCGGAAGAAATCAGCTCGATCATCCGGCAGCAAATAGAGCAATACGAAGTCCAGGTCGAAGTAACGGAAGTAGGCACCGTCATCTACATCGGTGACGGCGTGGCCCGGGTATACGGGCTGGAAGACTGCATGTACTCCGAGTTGCTGGAATTTCCGGGCGGTATCTTCGGGATGGCGCTGAACCTGGAAGAGGACAACATCGGCTGCGTGTTGCTCGGTCCCTACACGCACATCAAGGAAGGCGACGTTGTCAAGCGCACCGGCCGTATCGCGTCCGTCCCCGTCGGCGACGCGCTGCTGGGCCGCGTGGTCAACCCGGTCGGCCAGCCGCTTGACGGCAAGGGGCCGATCAAGAGCGACAAATTCCGCCCGATTGAGCGTATTGCTCCCGGCGTCATCTACCGCGAGCCGGTGAACAGGCCCGTCCAGACCGGCATCAAGGCCATCGACGCCATGATTCCGATCGGCCGCGGGCAGCGCGAGTTAATCCTCGGCGACCGCCAGACCGGCAAGACGGCCATCGCGGTGGACGCGATCATCAACCAGAAGGGCGAGGACATGATCTGCATCTACGTCGCCATCGGGCAGAAAGCTTCCACGGTGGCGAACGTGGTTCAAAAACTGACTGATTACGGTGCCATGGAATACACCATCGTGGTCTCCGCCACGGCGTCCGACCCGTCGCCGCTTCTGTACATCGCACCCTTCGCCGGCTGCGCCATGGGCGAGGAGTTCATGGAGCAGGGCAAGGACGTGCTGATCATCTACGACGACCTGTCCAAGCAGGCGGCCGCCTACCGCGAGCTGTCGCTGTTGCTGCGGCGCCCGCCCGGCCGCGAGGCGTACCCGGGCGACATCTTCAACCTGCACTCGCGGTTGCTCGAGCGCGCCTGCAAGATGCACAAGGACTACGGCGGCGGCTCGCTGACGGCCCTGCCGATCATCGAGACCCAGCAGGGTGACGTTTCGGCCTACATCCCGACCAACGTCATCTCGATTACCGACGGTCAGATCTACCTCGAGCCGGACCTCTTCTACGCGGGCATCCGGCCGGCCATTAACGTCGGTCTCTCGGTGTCGCGCGTCGGCGGCAAGGCGCAGGTCAAGGGCATGCGGCAGGTCGCGGGCCGGCTGCGTCTCGACATGGCACAGTACCGCGAGCTGGCAGCTTTCGCCCAGTTCGGCACCGACCTGGACAAGGCCACCCTGGCCAGGCTCACCCGCGGCGAACGCCTGCAGGAGATCCTCAAGCAGGATCAATACCAGCCGATGCCGGTCGAGGAGCAGATCATGATTATCTACGCCGGCGTTAACGGCTACCTGGACAGCCTGCCGAAGGACCAGGTGCGCGACTTCGAAGTGCAGTTCCTGGAATACATGCGGCGCGAAAAGCCGGAAATCGGCGCGGCGATTCGCGAGGCGAAAGAGATTACCGCCGAAACGGAAGAAAAACTCAAGGCGGCTGTGGCCGAGTTCAAAGAGAGCTTCGTCGCACAGTACGGCCTGAAGCAGTAGCTGTCGGGGGGTGAAGAAGTGTCGCGTGGGCTTTTGCGGCAGCTGCGTCGCCGCATCAGAGCCGTAAAGAGCACCCAGCAAATCTGCCGGGCCATGAAAGCCGTGGCCACGGCGAAGATGGCCAAGGCCCAGGAGCGGGTGGTCGCCGCCCGGCCGTATTCGCAGTATATCAGGGAAGTGCTCGGGCGTCTCGCGGCTGCGGCGGGCGACGCCAGGCACCCTCTCCTGGACGTGCGTGAACCGCAGAAGGTATGCTATGTCGTGATCACGGCCGACCGGGGCCTCTGCGGCGCGTTTAACGCCAACATCCTGCGGCGGTCGCTCGCGGAGGTGCAGAAGTGGCCCGATGTCAGCATCGTGGCCGTCGGACGGAAAGGGCGGGACTTCTTCCGTTTCCGCGGCTGGAGGATCGCCCAGCAGTACGTCCGCCTGGGTGAAGATATTCATATCGGCCACAGCCGGGATATCGCCCGCTACCTCATAGACCAGTACACCGCGGGCGAGTTCGACCGCGTCTACCTGGTCTACAGCCAGTTCATCAACGTGCTCGTGCAGAAACCGAGCGTGATACAACTCCTGCCGGTGGAGCCCCCCGCCGAGGGCGAGGGGAAAGAGAAGTTCAGGACGCAGTACATTTTCGAGCCCTCGCCGGAGGCGGTGCTGGCGGATCTCTTGCCGCGTTACGTGGAGAGCCTCGTCTACCACTGCCTCATCGAGTCCAAGGCCAGCGAGCACAGCGCGCGCATGACGGCCATGGACGCGGCGACCAAGAACGCGGGCGAGATGATGGATCGGCTCACGCTCAAGATGAACCGCATCCGCCAGGAGTCCATTACCAGCGAATTGCTGGACATCGTGGGCGGTGCGGCAGCGCTTGAATAAACGGAGTAAGGAGGTTTCGGGAACGCGATGAACGTAGGCGAAGTTGTACAGATCGTCGGTGTCGTGGTCGACGTCCGGTTCCCGCCCGGGCAGGTGCCCGAGGTTTACAACGCCCTGAAGGTCCAGAGCGACGAGGAATTGTTCGGGCGCAAGCTCTCGGATATCACCCTTGAAGTGGCCCAGCACCTTGGCAACAACGTGGTGCGCACCGTGGCCATGACCACCACCGACGGTCTGACGCGTGGTACGAAAGTTGTCGACACCGGTGCACCCATTTCCGTGCCGGTGGGCCGTCCGGTTCTCGGGCGCCTCATCGACGTGCTCGGGCAGCCGATCGACGGTAAGGGCGAGATCAAAGCCGAGAAATACTACCCGATTCACCGGCCCGCCCCGCCGCTGGTGGAACAGTCGACCAAGGTTGAGCAGCTCGAGACCGGGCTGAAGGTGGTCGACCTGCTGGTGCCGTTCATGAAGGGCGGCAAGATCGGCATGTTCGGCGGCGCCGGCGTGGGCAAGACGGTTATCGTTATGGAGCTCATCAACAACATCGCCAAGCAGCACGGCGGTATCTCCGTGTTCTGCGGCGTGGGAGAGCGCACCCGCGAGGGGAACGAGCTGTATCTGGAGATGACCGAGGCGGGGGTTCTGGACAAGACCATGATGGTGTTCGGGCAGATGAACGAGCCGCCCGGATGCCGTCTGCGCGTGGGCCTCACGGGGCTGTGCCTGGCGGAGTACTTCCGCGACGAGGAGAACGCGGACGTGCTGGTGTTTATCGACAACATCTTCCGCTTCGCGCAGGCCGGCGTGGAGGTTTCCGCGTTGCTGGGCCGCATGCCGTCGGCCGTGGGCTACCAGCCGACGCTGGCGACGGAGATGGGCCAGCTGCAGGAGCGCATCACCTCCACGACGAAGGGCTCCATCACGTCGGTGCAGGCTATCTACGTGCCGGCCGACGACCTGACCGACCCGGCCCCGGCGACCACGTTCGCCCACCTCGACGGCACCGTGGTTCTGTCCCGGCAGATCGCCGAGCTCGGCATCTATCCCGCGGTGGACCCGCTCGACTCCACCTCCCGCATCCTGGACCCGAGGGTCGTGGGCCAGGAACACTACCAGGTGGCGCGTGGCGTGCAGAAGGTGCTGCAGCGGTACAAGGAGCTGCAGGACATCATCGCCATCCTCGGTATGGAGGAACTTTCGGAGGAAGACAAGCTGGTCGTGGCCCGCGCGAGAAAGCTGCAGCGGTTCCTGTCGCAGCCGTTCCACGTGGCCGAGGCGTTCACCGGCAGGCCCGGTGTATACGTGGCGCTGAAGGACACCATCCGCGGGTTCAAGGAGATTCTGGAGGGCAAGCATGACGACCTGCCTGAGGACGCGTTCTACATGGTCGGCACCATCGAGGAGGCCGTGGAGAAAGGGAAGAAGATCCTAGAAGGGGCTGCATAAGCATGGCCGAAGAAAAGCTGCAGAAACTGGCAATTGTAACCCCGGAGCGGCTCGTCTACACCGACGAGGTGCGCTACGTGCAGGCCCGCGGCGCGGAGGGCGAACTCGGCGTCCTGCCGGATCACGCGCCGCTGATCACCAGCCTCAAGACCGGCGTCGTCCGCATCAAGAAGGACGGCAAGTGGCGGAAGGCGGCGGTGTCCGGCGGCTTCCTCGAAGTGAAGAACAACCGCGTCGTCATCCTGGCCAACACGGCGGAGATGGCCGAGGAGATCGACGTCGAGCGGGCGAAGCGGGCGAAGGAGCGCGCCGAAGAGCGGCTCCGGGCCCGGACGCCCGACATCGACATCCGCCGCGCCGAAGCCGCCCTGGCCCGGGCCCTCGCCCGGCTGCAGGCGGCGGCACCGGACTAAGCCTGACCTACCCGTATCCCTGAACCGACAAGCCAAGGGACAACCTTGGCTTAATTTTTTTGTGCGCTAATACCTCTTCGGAATGTCGTGGCGCCCACAGGCCAACAGGCTAAGGGTATCGCCTTCCCGCTGAAAAATAACACGGATACTCTTGCTGGCGTACGCCTCCCAGACAGGAGTCCCCTTTATTCTGTGTACCCGGAGGGAGGGATGTTTGGGGTTGTCCTCCAACAGGCGCAACGTCTTAACGACCCGTTTCTGGGCTTGGCTACCCAGTTCGCAGAACTGCTCCAGAAAGCTATCGGTTCTTACGATCCGCGGCATTTTCCAGTTCCTCTATCAAGCCCTCTACCGTTTCGTGCGCACCAACCCGCCCTTTCTCTAGGTCTTTCAGGCTCTTGCGAACCTTGCCCTGCCATTCCTCGCTCCAGAAATACTCCTGCTCTTTCAGGTGCCACGCGATGGGGACAATGCGGAGGCTGGCTCCGTTCTCCCCGCTTTCCACGCGCACGTAGTCGCCCTCCTTGATGCCGAGCTTCCTGGCCACCTGGCCAATGCTCACAAGCATCCGCTTCTGGACCTGCTGAATGACTCCCTGCTGCTCCACCGCCATAGTTAAAACCCCGCGCGAAGTATTCCACCCGGCGGGCGAACCCGGTTAGCAACGGCCTGTGGCG
>DMDP01000214.1 GCA_003445475.1 Peptococcaceae bacterium
TACATCTAACATAAGCCTTACATCAGTTCCTGTCAAGGGTAGTTGCCTGAACGGGATTTGGACTGGTCTTTACCCTGGAATTCGGCCGTCGTTTCGCCCGGATGGCCGTCGCTTGGTGCGACGCCGCGCTGGCCGCGGTCATGCAGGAGGAAAAGAACCATTGAGTAAGAAAATACCCGGCACGGACTGGATTTTCACTGGCTTTGTCCCCTGGATCCTGTACTGGACGCTCTCGGGCCCCGGCCTCTGGACGGAGCAGAAGGCTGGTGCGGTGTTCTGGTTATCTGTTGCCCTGCCGTTTGTACTACAGCACAGCTCCAAAAACGGTAAGGAGGGGTAGGTGCGGTGTTCTGGTTGTCTGTTGCCCTGCCGTTTGTCATCGGATTGGCCGTGGCGGCCATCCTGTATTTTGCGGTGGGCTGGTGGGGGTTCTGGGTTGTTTTCCCCTGGATTGGGTTTTCCATCGCTCTGGGAACATATTTAATGGCGAAATTGCCCCGCAAGAAAAGATCCGTAGGAAGGCGGGTCGCCATTCTGATGGTCCTGCCGGCGCTCTTGCTGTTTGTCCCGATCGCCAACAATGAAAACTTTCAATTGGAAGGCGTGGTCTTGCTGGTGCTGGCTGGCTACTTTTCCAAGGGAGTCATTCATTACATGGTCGCAAAGGTGTTCGGGCCGTTGATCTGGGGGCGGGGATTTTGCGGTTGGGCCTGCTGGACAGCGGCGGTTTTGGACTGGCTACCGGTTAAAAAGGCGGGTCGGGTTCCACCGGAGCTGAAAAAAATAAGGTACCTGACCTTCGCCTTTTCGGTTTTGCTGCCGGTGATTCTGGTGTGGTTTTTAAACTATGACGTGCGGAATGACTACCTGCACAAGGCCGAAATGTTGTGGATGTTTGCCGGCAATGCACTTTATTATCTGATCGCCGTGCCCCTGGCCTTTATCTATAAAGACCGGCGGGCTTTCTGCAAGCTTGTCTGCCCGGTGCCGGTGGTAATGAAACCGCCGGCTGCGGTGGCGTTGATCACTATTGCACCGTCCGGAAAACCGGAGGCGGCCTGTGTAAAGTGCGGTCAGTGCAACCGTGTCTGCCCGATGGATGTTGACGTGATGTCTTTCATTAGCCAGGGAAGGAAAGTCCGGGACACCGAATGTATTCTGTGTATGGAATGCCGGCTGGTCTGCCCCACCGGGGCCATTGCCTGAGGTTGGCGCGGCGCGGAAGGGGCGGGGAACATGTCGCGGGCGGAAAACAGCGAACGGGGCGAGTTGCTCCTGGAAGTTAAACGGCGTTCTTTATGTTTTGGAAGGTGGAGCCGGGCGATTGACATGGCGGGTGGGCTTGGCCTTGTTTTGGGGGGCGTTTTTTCTTTGTGGGGCCGGTCGCTGGACAAAGGAAAGCTCATTCTATCCGTGCTGTCGATTGTTGCGGGCGTAGTTATCCTTGCGATAGATTACACGGCAAAAAATACTTTCCGGTTTTACACGCGGGGCGTCGAGGCGGTGGAAAGCGGTGAGTTTTATCCCTGGGAGGAATTTCGCGGTTACCAGGTGGACCGGGGAGAGATTGTGTTGTTGGCCGCAACAGAAGCCTCCGAAGGAAAAAGCGGCGGGGAAAACAAGGGGTGGCTGAAGGAGCTGGTGGCGAAGCTCGGGTACGAAAATTTTTACTTTCCGGACCGCGACGGGCGAATAAGGAGCATCGTCGCGCAGTATCTGGCGCGGTTGTAACAACTGCGGAAAGCAGGAACGGGGACAGCCTCATTGATAGCGGGTACCTTTCTTCAGTAAGTGGTATGACTGGGTTTTTCAGCAGAATCTATCTAAGGTCGGCCGGACAAGACAGATGGACGTCTGGGGTCAAACTTCCAACGGTGTGGTATAATGGGGAAGAACGGCGATCAGGAGGCATACCCTGCGTGAAGTACCGGCTGGTGGCCGTCGATCTCGACGACACGTTGCTGAACGGCAGCTTTGAAATAGGGCGCCGTGCCCGGCGCGCCATTGCGCAGGCGCAGGCGCGGGGCGTTTTCGTGACGCTGGCGACGGGACGGATGTACCGCTCGGCACGGCCCATTGCGCGTGAGCTCGGTCTTACTGCGCCCCTTGTCACGTACCAGGGCGCGCTGGTAAAAGACGCCGCGGGACGGGTGTACGCCCACTACCCCGTGCCGCCGGTCTGGGCCCGCGAGGTCATCGGCCGCCTGCAGGCCCGCGGTTACCACGTAAACGTTTACATCAACGACAACCTGTATATGCGGGCCCTCAACGACGTCGGGACGCGCTATGCCAACGTTTCGCGGGTGCCGGCCCACGTGGTGGACGACCTGGAGGAAATCCTGGCGATGGGCCCGCCCACCAAGGTGCTGGCCATCGCCGAACCGGGAGAGGTGGATCGCCTGGAGCGGGAATTGGCCCCGGCCTACGCGGGCAAACTGCACGTAACCAAGTCCAAACCGTATTTCCTGGAGTTCTCTCACCCCCTGGCAACCAAGGGGCGGGCGCTGGCCGCCGTGGCGCGGTGGCTCGGCGTGCCGCGCGAAGCCGTGCTGGCCCTCGGCGACAGTTC
>DMDP01000048.1 GCA_003445475.1 Peptococcaceae bacterium
GGGCCAGGCTCTTGTTGCCCGCGTGCGGGCCTTACAAGATTTAAGGGGGTAGAGAGGGCGTGTGCTTGGGTATTCCCGGCCGGGTGGTGGAGGTTAACCCGGAGGAACAGACGGCGGTGATCGAAACCTTTGGGGTAAAAAACCGCGTTTCCACCTTCTTTGTGCCCGACGTGAAGGTGGGCGACTACCTCATGGTGCACACCGGGTACGCGATCGAGAAGATCGACGTGGAAGAAGCGCAAATAAGGATCAAGTTGTGGGAGGAAATTTTGAGCGATGCCGTTCCTGGAGAAGTTTCGGGACCCGGTGATCGGTAGGGGCCTTCTGGAAAAGGTCCTGGAGCGGGCGCGGGCGGTAAGGGAGAAACTCGGCCGGCCCGCGGTCTTCATGGAGGTCTGCGGCACGCACACGGTGGCCATCTCGCGTGCGGGGCTGCGGAGCATCCTCGGCGAATACCTGGAACTGCGGAGCGGCCCCGGGTGTCCGGTCTGCGTCACCGACTGCGCGGACATCGACCGGATGGTCGCCTTTGCTTCTTTGCCGGGGGTTACCGTCGGCACCTTCGGCGACATGATGCGGGTACCCGGGAGCAGGACTTCCCTGGAGCGGCAGCGGGCGGCGGGGGCGGACGTGCGCGTCTTCTATTCTCCCCGGGACGCCGTGGCCTACGCCGCGGAACACCCGGAGCGGGAAATGGTCTTTTTGGGGGTCGGCTTCGAAACCACGGCCCCCGGCGTCGCGGCGGCGATCGCCGAGGCCAGGACCAGGGGTGTGAAGAACTTTTCCGTCTTTTCCACGCACAAGGTCGTGCCCCCGGCCATGCGGGCGATCATCGCCGACCCCGAGCTGAGGATCGACGGGTTTATCCTGCCCGGTCACGTGACCACCATCATCGGGAGGCGGTCCTTCGATTTCATCGCGGCCGAGTACGGGCTGCCGGCGGTGGTGGCGGGGTTCGAGACCCTGGACATCATCGACGCCGTGTATCACCTTCTCGGGCAAATGCTTGCCGGCGAGGCGCGCGTGGAAAACGGCTACACCCGCGTGGTGCGCGAGGAAGGGAACCTGCGCGCCCAGGCGCAAATGGCGGAACTGTTCGAGGTGGGCGACGCTTCCTGGCGCGGCTTCGGGGTGATTCCGCAGAGCGGCCTTGAAATCCGTGCGGCCTACCGCGACTTCGACGCCGCGGCCAGGTTCGAGGTTAAGATTGAGCCTCCGCGGCTGCCGAAGGGGTGCGCCTGCGGCGACCTGCTCAAGGGGAAACTCACCCCCAGGGACTGCCGCCTTTTCGGGACGGCCTGCACGCCGACCCACCCGGTGGGCCCCTGCATGGTCTCGTCCGAGGGGGCCTGCGCGGCCTACTACCAGTACGAACGGCACAAGTAAAAAAGGCAGGGGAGCGACTTGGAGAACAAGCTGGTTTTGCTGGCACACGGCGACGGGGGACGGCTCACGCACGAGTTGGTGACCGGCCTTTTTCTCAAGTATTTCGGCAACGCAGTCCTGGCCGGGCTCACCGACGCCGCCTCTTTGCAGGTTGACGGGGGGCGCATCGCGGTGACCACCGACTCGTTCGTCGTCAACCCGCCGTTCTTCCCGGGAGGGGATATCGGCAAGCTCGCGGTGTGCGGGACCGTGAACGACCTGGCCGTGAGCGGGGCGGAGCCGCGGTACCTCACCGCCTCCTTCCTTATCGAGGAGGGCTTCCCCCTGGCGGACCTGGAGCGGGTGGTGGCCTCCATGGCCCGCGCCTGCCGGGAGGCGGGGGTCGAGATCGTGGCCGGAGACACCAAGGTGGTGGGCCGCGGGCAGCTCGACCGCATCTTCATCAATACCACGGGCGTGGGGTACCTGCCGCCGGACCGGGACCTGGGCTACCACCGGATCGAACCGGGGGATCTGGTGCTGGTGAACGGCAACCTGGGCGATCACGGCATGGCGATCCTGGCCCGGCGCGAGGGGTTTGGCTTCGAGGACCAGGTCGTGAGCGACTGCGCCGCCCTGAACGGCATCATCGGCGAAATGCTCCAAAACCTTCGCGGGATCAAGCTGATGCGGGACCTGACGCGCGGCGGCATGGCCACGAACGCCAAGGAGATCGCCGTTGCCGCCGGGGTGGACATGTGGCTGGAGGAACGGGCCATCCCGGTGGGCGACGCCACCCGGGGCGCGGCGGAGATGCTGGGCCTCGATCCGCTCTACCTGGCGAACGAGGGCAAGTTTATGACCGTCATCGCCCCGGCCGAGGCGGAAGAGGCGGTGGCGCTGATGCGCGCGCACCCGCTGGGGCGGGACGCCCGCGTCATCGGCGAGGTGCGCGCCGGCAAGGGGAACGTGTACCTGAAGACCGCCCTGGGCGGGACGAAGTTCCTGGATATGCTGGCCGGAGCCCCGCTGCCCCGGATCTGCTAGGAGGCCGCCGTCTCTCTCTTACTCCAGCGGGTTGATGACCAGGCCCGTAATGAGTTTGGGGTAGAAATACGTGGACTTTTGCGGCATCCGGTCCCCGGCCTCGGCGACCGCCACCACCTCCTCCACCCGCGTAGGGTTCAGAAAGAATGCCAGGCGGTACTCGCCGCTGTCCACCAGGCGGAGGGCCCGCTCTACGTCGCGGGTGTAGGCGAGCGCCTCACCGTTTTCGCATTCCCGGGGGCCGATCCCCAGGACGCGGTGGAACACCAGGTGGTGCAGGACGGCCACGTCCAGTTCGCGCCAGGCCGGCGACCTGTCCTGCGGCAGCAGTCGCTGAACGGGGACATCGCCCCGCAGCTTTAATATATATAGCTTTTCCCGGCCGGCATAGAGGCCGAACGCGTGCCGGCCCCGCGACGCCAGGCCGGCAAGAAAGGCCTCGAAATTCCACGCGCTGGCCGGGGGCGCCTCCGCGATTTCGAACTGTTCCTCCAGGGCACCGATAAACGCTCCAAGCTCAAGCGGCTCGGTTTTCCGCAGCAGGCGGTGGGTGGGCAGGATCACCAGCCCCGGGTCGTAGAGGTTCACCAGGACCATCATCACGTACCGGTGCGGGCCGGGGTGGGCCTGCTCCTCCGCGTAGGCCAGGGCGGTCTCGTAGCGGTGGTGGCCGTCGGCGATCAGGATGCGCCGGTCGGCCAAACGCTCCTGGACCGCGCTTATGGTCTTGGCGTCGGTAATCACCCACAGGCGGTGGGCGTGTCCCAGCTCATCGTAAAAGGAAGCAACGGGTTCCCCGGCGGCGCGCATCAGGGCGGCAAGCACGCCGCCATCCCTGTCCGCGTACAATCCGAGAATCGGGCTGAAGTTGGCGCGGCAGGCCCGCAGGAGCTCAAGCCGGTCTTTCTTGGGGCCGGCCAGCGTCTCCTCGTGGGGCATGATGATGCCGCGCTCGAACCTTTCCAGGCGCACGGCGCCAAAAAAGCCGTAGCGCCGCAGCCGCTTGCCCCGCACCTGGAACTCCTGTTCGTAAAGGTAAAAGGCCGGTGTTTTTTCCCGGACCAGGATGCCCTGCTCCCGCCAGGCGGCGAAGGCGGCGGCGGCGCGGGTATACCGGTTGTTCACCTCGTCGTCTCCCGGCTCTTCCTTCCCGTATTCGAGGCGGATGATGTTGTACGGGTGGCGGGTGTAATACTGTGCCTGGGCTTCCGGGGTGATGACGTCGTACGGCGGCGTGACCACCGCCGCCAGATCCTCGACCGTTTGCGGATTGTAGCGCAGACCCCGGATCGGAACGACAACAGCCAATGTTACGCCTCCTCTGCAGTAGATCGCCAAAATTATAACACATATTGTTATTGAGGGAAGCGTATCATTAAATAGCGTGACCGGAAGGGGGAGGCCGTTTTGCGCTGGGTGGTCGTCCCGCGAAAAGGGTTGGTACTTTCGTTCCTGGTGCTGCTCGCGGCGCTGCTGGCCTACTGGGGGTTCCGGCAGCAGGGTGCGGAGGTGCGTGTGCAGCGCGAGAGCCTGCTGGAGACGGCGCTCAAGAACACGCGCGCCAGCAAGAGCTACCGCTACCGCATCGATACCCGCCTGCCCGCGGCGGGAACCAGAAAGGACGACTATCTGAGCCGCTTCACGGGTGAGTTCGTCGCGCCGGACCGCGCGCACGTCAAGGGCTCGCTGGTAAAGACCCCAATGGAATTCATCCAGGTAGGAGAAAATGCCTACGTTAAGGATTTCCTTACCGGCAAGTGGTTTGTGCTGCAAGGGAACCGGCTGATGCAGTCGGAACTCTTTGTAACCGAGGTCAACCCGACGGCGGTCTTTAACTTCAAGGACGTGCCCCAGATGCGGTACCTGGGGCGGAAGAAGGTAGACGGGAAGAAATACGAGGCACTGGAGGTGAAACCTCTGGTGCATAACCCCTACCTGGAGACGCAGTTCACCGACTTTACCTACCTCCTTTATATAGATCCAAAGGAGACCCGCCTGGGTCGCGCCGAAATCGAGGCCTACGCCAAGAGCGACCGCAAGCAGAAGCTCGAGGTGACGATCGAGTTCTGGGACTACAACAAGCCGATCAAGATCGAGCCCCCGCCGGTAGGCTGACCCGGTGTCCACCACCGGGTTTTATATTTTTACCCGCTGCCGTGCGGACGACGCAACAGCTGTCGTCTGGCCGACAGCACGGTGGGCGGGTATTTTACTCCCACACCGTCGGGTACTGTGCTGCAAAATGTTCAGAAAACTGATACCTTTCTTTCAGCAAGCGTCCCCGCAGACGGGCGTAGACCCGGTTATCGCACTTGTGCGAACAATATCTAAACGTGCCGCGTGAAGGAGTGTGGTCCCGTGAGATGCGCATATTGCGAGCTGAAAATGGAATGTAGCTCCAAGGGGCGTGACTGCTGGGGCGGTACGCTGGAGCTGCCCGAGTACCGGGATCCGGGCGTGCGTTCCTACACCACCTACAGCGCCTTTTTGCAGCACGTCTACGGCAATAACCTCACCCGCCTGCAGGAGGTGATCTTCGTCTGCCGCATGATGGGCTTCAAGGAAGTGGGGCTGGCCTACTGCGCCGGTCTGGAGCGGGAAGGGCAGTTGATGGCCGAAGCCCTGGCACCCCACTTCGAGGTCAGGAGCGTGCGCTGCGACCGCTGCGTCGCGCCGGACGGGCGGTTTGTGATCGACCCCGACCGGCGGTTCGAGCTTTACCGGCAGGACGACAAAACCGTGGTCGAGGCGCTGAACGCGCTCGGTGCCCCCTTTCACATCACTCTCGGCCTGTGCATCGAGCAGGACATTCTCTTCAACAAGCACAGCAAGGTCCCGGTGAGCAACTTCGCCGCCCAGGATTGGGTGCTGGGCCATTTTCCGCTGGGGGTGATTTATACCAGTTACCAGCGCAAGAAGTACCTGCAGGGCAAGGGTCTGCCCAAGCCCGGGCAGGTCAGGCGAACGCGGCTGCAGGATTTGATCGTGTTCGCGCAGCGGGCCGGTTTCAAGGCGATCGGCCTGGGATTCTGCAACGGGCTGTTCGAGGAGGTCAGAATCCTTTCCGATATCCTGTCCCAGTACTTCGTGGTTTATTCGGTATGCTGCAAGACCAGCGGCATCGACAAGAAGACCCAGAACACGCCCTACATGAATCCGAACGCCGCCTTCGAGTCCGCCTGCAACCCGGTCGGCCAGGGGAAGATCCTCAGCCGTCTGGGTGTCGACCTGGTCGTTCAGCTCGGCATCTGCCTCGGGCACGACGTCACCTTCGCCAGGTTCAGCCTGCCGCCGACGACCACTTTCGCGCCGAAAGACCGGGTGCTCTGCCACAACACCCTGGCGGCCCTCTACAGCGACGCGCACGTGCTGGACGTGGACTACAACGACCCGCGGCCCTACGAGGTGGCCAGAAAGTATGCGGACCCGAACCCGCGGGACGCCGGCGCGGAGAAAACGAGCGCGTGACCGTCCTGGTTAAGAACGGACGCGAGTCTGGGCCGAGTTCTTATTTACGGCTTGGTAGGGGAGGTGAGACGGGCCGCAGATCACGGGGGTTACGCAGGTACGGTTAAATTAGGATCTGATCAAATGCAAGGAGGGTTGCGAGTTGAAAAAAAAGCGATTGTGGAAGACGGTTGGTGTGGCCGTGCTGCTGTCGCTGCTCCTGGCGCTGGTTCTCGGGGCCGCCGGCGTGGGCGCACAGTCTTCCGAAACGCAGGCGGCGGCGAAGGTAGGCGACACGCTCGGAGTGCCGGGGAAGATAGGCCAGGCCATAGCCGAAGCGCCACTGGGTACAGGTAAAGGGGAGATTGATCCCGATGCACCAAGGGGATTCTTTGGTATCCCGGGAGCTCCCAAGATTAACCTTTTCCTGGCTTTTCTCTGGGCCATTTGGGTTGGCTGGATATTCTCCACGGTGGGAGCTTTCGGCGGCCTCATGGCCGGCATAGGCCATATGACTGTTTTTGGCCTCGGTCCCTATGCAAAAACCTTTAAGGAGACGGTTCCCGCACTTAACAAGGCCCTTACCGACTGCATTCGCGTATCTAACCAGTTTCTGGTCGGCCTTGCCGCCGCAGTCTCCAGTGCCAACTACCTCCGGATGGGGCGGCTGGCGTGGCCGGTCGGGTTGTCCCTTGGTATTGGCGCCGTGGCAGGCTCCATTATCATACCGTGGCTCACCGGAGGTAAGATCTCCTTCAGCCAGTATCAGGGGTACTTCGGCCTGTTTGTGTTCCTGGTCGGCTTTGTCCTGCTGTATGAGACAACGCCCCGCGGCATGGCAGGCAAGAAAGCAGCCAAGGAGGCAGCCCAGGCTTTTGAAAGGAGCGTCAGGGAGAAGAAGGAGTCCAGGGAAGGCGAATCGGCTAGGGAATTGGGCATTAAGATCACCAGGTGGGGGCTCCGTAAGATCCATTTCACCTTCTACGGTGTAGAATTCAGTTTTAATCCGTTAACACCCGTACTGGGCGGCATCGCTATTGCGGCCATAGCGTCTTTCCTTGGCGTAGGCGGCGGTTTTCTCTATGTGCCCTTCATGACCAGCATCGTCGGCCTACCGATGTTCGTCGTGGCGGGCACATCGGCGTTGACGGTGTTTATCGGCATGGTCGTCAGCATTTTCAGTTACATAACTATTGCTGGAACCGCCGTCGACTGGGGTCTGGTTGGTGTTGAAATGCTGGGCATCTTCGCCGGTGCAATGATCGGACCGCGCACGCAGAAGTACATCCCCGACATCTGGCTCAAGCGGCTGTTTGTGGTGCTTGCCTTTTACGTCGGGCTGCGGTACGTCACGCGCGGCTTTTTCGGCCAGAGTTGGGTGCCCTAAGCCGCAGGGAAGGCCAGGACGGGAACCACGTGTGCTATGGCAGCGGGCCGGTTCCGGGACAATTGAGGAACCGGCCCCACCTAAAACTTGGGAGCTGAGATCGTGGGCTTCTGGAATACGCTCGACAATCTGCTGATCATATTCTTCAAAATAACCGGGGAACCCGTGCTTGACTACTTCCTGGGCATGTTTCTCCTTGCCTTGCTGACGGTTGCCATCGGCGAGTTTACCATTTCCCTGGCCTTCCTGATCAACCGGAAACACCTTGAATCTCAGAACGCCAGGATGGTAAAGATGTACAATCTTTCTCTGGCGGCCTTGAAGTCGGGGAAACAGGAAGAGTACAAAGCCTGTAACAAGGAAGCCAACGACGCCTTCGGCCGCGTTTTCTTTAACGCGATCGCTTTCTCGGCCGCTTATTTGTGGCCGGTTCCCTTTGTACTCGCCTGGATGCAGATGCGGTTTGCAGGTATTGAAATTCCCCTGCCCTTCACGCGCTTGACGGCAAATTACTTTGTCATTTTCCTGCTCTGTTACGTGCTGGCCAGGCTCCTCTTCGGGGCTTTACGCCCCAGGCTGCCCTACTTTGGAAAGATACATAGAATGCTTGAAGCATACGCCCAGAAACAAGCAAAGATCGAGGGTTTTGCCGACCTGTTGCCCAAAAAGAATTAAGGCGGGTTTCTTCCTTGCAACGGGATAGGAGGTGTACACGCGTTGGTTGATGAGCAACTCGTTTCCTTGCTTGTTCTGCTGCCCGCGGTCGTTGCCCTCGCCTGCCTCGTCGCCCGGGGCGCCGCGCAGCGGGCCCTGCTCGTCCCGGCCGTGGCGGTGCTGATTGCCGCGGC
>DMDP01000009.1 GCA_003445475.1 Peptococcaceae bacterium
CTGGCTGAAGGAGAACTTCGGCTGCGAGGTCATCGCCCTGGTTTGCGACCTGGGCCAGGGGGACGAGGAACTCGCGGGCATCGAGGAAAAAGCCGTCAAGAGCGGCGCGGCCAGGGTTTACGTGGAAGACGTCAAGCGCGAGTTTGTCGAGGATTACATTTTCCCCACGCTCCGGGCGGGGGCGGTTTACGAGGGGAAGTATTTGCTCGGAACCTCCATGGCCCGCCCGCTGATCGCCAAATGCCTGGTGCGGGTGGCGCGTGCGGAGGGCGCCGACGCCGTGGCGCACGGAGCCACGGGCAAGGGCAACGACCAGGTGCGGTTCGAAGTCGGGGTCAAGGCCCTGGCCCCCGATCTTGAGGTTATCGCCCCCTGGCGCCTGTGGCACATCCGCTCCCGCGAAGACGCCATCGACTACGCGCAGGCGCGGGGCATTCCCGTCCCGGTGACGAAGGAGCGCCCTTACAGCCTGGACCGGAACCTCTGGCACCTGAGCCACGAGGGGGGGCCGCTGGAGGATCCCGCACAGGAGGCGCCGGACGACGTCTACGTCGTAACGGTCCCCCCGGAGCGGGCGCCGGATAGGCCGACCTACGTGGAGATCGAGTTCGAGCGCGGCCGGCCGGTCAAACTTAACGGGCAGGCCTTGGAACCGGTGGCGCTGATCCAGGAGTTGAACGCTTTGGGCGGGGCGAACGGCGTCGGCGTCGCCGACATGGTGGAAAACCGCCTGGTGGGGATGAAGTCGCGCGGGGTGTACGAAACACCGGGCGGGACGATCCTGGTCGCCGCGCACCGGGAACTGGAGAGGCTTACGCTGGATCGGGCCACGTATCATTTCAAGGAAATGGTGGCCGTCCGGTACGCCGAATTGGTCTACGACGGCCTGTGGTTTTCGCCCCTGCGCGAGGCGCTGGATGCCTTCGTGGACAAGACCCAGGAAACGGTCACGGGCGTGGTGCGCATGAAGCTCTACAAGGGGAATTGCCTGCCTGCGGGCGTGCACTCGCCGTACTCCCTGTACCGGCACGACCTGGCCACCTTCGGACGCGACGAAATGTACGACCACAGGGACGCCGCCGGCTTTATCAATCTCTTCGGGTTGCCGCTCAAGGTGCGGGCGCTTATGCTGCAGGAGAGGGAAGGCCGTCGGATAACACGGAGGTCATAGCTCGTGTCCAAACTCTGGGGAGGCCGCTTTCGCAAGGAAACCGACGCGCTGGCCCACGCTTTCAACGCCTCGCTGGCCTTCGACCGGCGCCTTTACCGGCAGGACATCAGGGGTTCCATCGCCCACGCCCGCATGCTGGGGCGGGTGGGTATCATCACACCGGCAGAGGCCGAGGCGATCATCCGGGGCCTGGAGGCCGTCCTGGAGGATTTCGAGGCCGGAAGGGTAGTGCCGGCGCCGGAAGACGAGGACATCCACACCCTGGTGGAACGGCTCCTGGTCGAGAAGATCGGGCCGGTGGGAAAGAAGCTTCACACGGCCCGCAGCCGCAACGACCAGGTGGCCCTGGACACGCGGATGTATCTCAAGGACGAAATCGGGGAAATCGCCGGCCTCCTGGGAGATGTCTGCCGCGCCCTGCTCGACCTCGCGGAGACCCACGTCGAAACCCTCATGCCCGGGTACACGCACCTGCAGCGGGCGCAGCCGGTAACCCTGGCCCACCACCTCCTGGCCTACTTCGAAATGTTCCTGCGGGATATAGACCGTCTCCGGGACTGTTACCGCCGCACCGACGTGCTGCCTCTCGGTGCGGGCGCCCTGGCCGGCACCCCGTTTCCTATCGACCGGGCGGCGGTGGCCGCCGAGCTCGGGTTTGCGGCGGTGGCCGAAAACAGCATCGACGCGGTGAGCGACCGCGATTTTGTCATTGAGTTTTGCGCCGCGGCGGCGCTGATAATGATGCACCTGAGCCGTCTCGGAGAGGAGATCGTCCTGTGGTCGAGCCGGGAATTCGGGTTTATCGAGCTCGACGACGCCTTCAGCACCGGTTCGAGCATCATGCCGCAAAAAAAGAACCCCGACCCGGCCGAACTCATCCGCGGCAAGGCGGGACGGGTTTTCGGACACCTTACGGCGCTGCTGACCGTGATGAAGGGGCTCCCGCTCGCTTACAATAAGGACATGCAGGAAGATAAGGAAGCCCTTTTCGATACGGTGGACACGGTTAAAGCGTGCCTGGCGGTGCTGGCGCCCATGTTGCGCACCATGCGCGTCCGGGCCGACCGCATGCGCCGTGCGGCCCGCAAAGGTTTTATGAACGCCACCGACCTGGCCGACTACCTGGTTCGCAAGGGAGTGCCCTTCCGGGACGCACACGCCGCGGCCGGGCGGGCCGTGCTTTACGCCCTGGAGCAGAACAGGGGGCTTGAAGAGCTTACGCTGGAAGAGTTGCGGCAGGTATCGCCGCATATAGAAGGCGACGTTTACGAGGCCATCGCCCTTGAGAAAATCGTGGCCGCCCGGCGGGTATACGGCGGCCCGGCGCCGGAGGCCGTCCGCGCCGCACTGGCCCGGGCACGTGCGAGATTGGAGAACCTCTTTGAGCGGGGAGGAAGAAAATGATCCTCATCGGCGAACGCATCAACGGTCTTTTCCGCGATGTGGCTGCGGCCATTCAGGCACGCGACCCGGAGCCGGTCCAGCGGCTGGCGGTGGCGCAGGCGGAAGCGGGTGCAGCCTTCCTGGATGTGAACACGGGGCCGGCGGCGGAAAACCCGGTCGAGGCAATGTCCTGGTTGGTCCGGGTAATCGAGGAGGTGACGGACACTCCTCTCTGCCTGGATGCCGGCCAGCCCGAAGTGATCGAAGCAGGCCTGAAAGCGGTAACCAGGGGACGGCCAATCATTAACTCTACAACTGCCGACCCGGAACGCCTCGCCCATTACCTCGACCTGGCCAGGCATTACGGAGCCCGGTTGATCGTCCTGACCATGAACCGGCAGGGTGTCTCCCGGGACGCCGCCGAGCGGCTCGCCCTGGCCATGGAGGCGGTTGTGGCCGCGGACGCGGCCGGCTTTCCGATCGAAGAGCTGTTCATCGACCCGCTGGTGCTCCCGGTGAACGTGGGCCAGGAACACGCCCCGGCCGTTCTGGAGACCCTGCGCCAGGTAAAAACGTTGGCCGACCCCCCGCCGCAAACGGTGGTCGGCCTGAGCAACATCTCGCAGGGGTGTCCGCACCGCCCGCTATTGAACCGGACCTTTCTGGCGATGGCCATGGCGAACGGCCTGGACGCGGCGATCGCCAACGTGCTCGACGAGGAGCTTCTGGCCACCGTGGCGGCGGCCCGCGTGCTCCTGAACCGGGAAATTTACAGTGATGCCTTTCTAAGACGGACTTAAACCGTGCCGGCGGAAGACTGCCCGGGCTGCTTCCTCGTACTCCTGAAGATCCTCGTCACTGAAAAGTACGAACCTGATTTCCTCAAACGGCCTTGCCTTGACGTACTCCGCCACGGTGGACAGCGCGATGCGGGCGGCGCGATCCTTGGGGAAACGGTAGGCGCCGGTGCTGATGGCGGGGAAGGAAAGCGACCTGATGCCCCGTTCTGCGGCCAGATCCAGGGAACTGAGGTACGCCTGGCGCAAGAGCTCGTCTTCCCCGGCCTCGCCCCCGCGCCAGACGGGGCCGACCGCGTGAATAACGTAACGCGCCTTCAGCCGGCCCCCGCCGGTGATGACGGCCTTCCCCGTGGGGCAGGGTCCCCGGCGGGCGACGATCTGCTTGCATTCCTCCAGAATCTGCGGCCCCCCGGCGCGGTGAATTGCTCCGTCCACGCCGCCGCCACCCATCAAACTGGAATTGGCGGCATTAACAATGGCCTCGGTATCCTGTTGGGTAATATCTCCTTTCAGAATGACGATCTTTGTACTGCCTACCCGGTAATTCATAGCCATTTACCCCCGATCCCTCCCGCCTTAATTACGTGCCTCTATCACCTAAACAATACAATACGGCGTTTTCGGCGCTATCCCTACAGTGCCGGCTTATACTTAAAGTATGGGTGAAGCTTGCTTCCACCCGTATCGGCAGGCCGTAATCCTCGCGTTCCCATGTCTTAGCCGGCGAAACTTGCCGGCGTTGCAGACGGATCACAAACCGGCAAAAAATCCTTGACACTGTCGTCGCCAATTCAGTATACTTACGATTAAATTTACCGGGCAAAGGCAAGGAAGGGGACGGAGGCCCTGTGGCCGGCCGCGACAGAGAGCCGGGGCAGCTGAAAACCGGTGCGGGGCGCAGGTGCCGTGATCACCCCGGAGCCGCAAGGGCGAACGGGCCGCAAGGCCCCAGTAGTTTTTGCCGGGTCGCTCCCGTTAATAGCGGTGTGGTGACACACGGAGTGGCTGCAGCCGCGAGGCGGCGGCAAGCAGGGTGGTACCGCGGGTAGATACCTCCCGTCCCTGGCCCAGCACTTAAGCACGCTGAGTGCTGGGCCAGGGACGGGAGGTTTCGTTATTATTCCAAATAAGGTGAGGGAGTTGGTGGGCTTGGGGCTGATCGTCTACGTGAACGGCGAATTTGTACCCGAAGAACGGGCGGTGGTATCGGTCTTCGACCACGGGTTCCTTTACGGCGACGGGGTCTTCGAGGGCATCAGAGCTTACCACGGCCGGGTATTCCGGCTGAAGCAGCACCTCGACCGCCTGTACGACGGGGCCCGCGCCATTGCCCTCAACATTCCCCTGTCCAAGGACGAGATGAAAGAGGTCGTCCTGGAGACCCTCAGGCGCAACAACCTGCGGGACGCCTACATCCGGCTTGTCGTGGCCCGCGGCAAGGGAGATTTGGGGCTTGACCCGCGCAAGTGCCCGCGGCCGACCGTGGTCTGCATTGCCTCGTCCATCCAGTTGTACCCGCCCGCCCTGTACGAGACGGGGCTGGAGGTGGTTTCGGTAGCCACACGGCGCAACCTGCAGGAGGCGGTAAACCCGCGCATCAAGTCGCTTAACTACTTGAATAACATCCTGGCCAAGATCGAGGCCGGGCTGGCCGGGATGGAAGAGGCGATCATGCTCAACGCCGACGGGTATGTATGCGAAGCCACCGGCGACAACATCTTTATCGTCAAGAACGGGTGTATTAGCACACCGCCTTCTTCGGCGGGGATTCTTGAAGGCATAACACGCAACGCCGTCATCGAACTGGCCCGCGAGGCCGGCATACGCGTGGAGGAGAAGCTCTTCGGGCGGTACGACGTCTATACCGCCGACGAGTGCTTCCTGACCGGTACGGCGGCTGAGATCATCCCGGTGGTGAAGGTTGACGGCCGGCCCATCGGCGACGGGAAACCGGGCAGGGTGACCTGGCAGTTGATCGACGCCTTCCGTGCCCTGACGGTGTGGGACGGCGAACCGATCTATCCTGAAGCGGAGGAGCGCGTGGGAAATTGAGAAGTGATGCAGTGAAAAAAGGGCTGGAGAAGGCACCGCACCGGTCGCTTTTCAAGGCGCTTGGTCTCACGGACGAAGAGATCGGGCGCCCGCTGATCGGGGTGGTGAACTCGCAGAACGAGATCGTGCCCGGGCATGTTCATCTTGACGAACTGGCGGAGGCGGTGAAAGCCGGCGTTCGGATGGCGGGCGGCACCCCCCTGGAATTCTCCACCATTGCCGTCTGCGACGGCATTGCCATGAACCACGCGGGGATGAAGTACTCCCTCGCCAGCCGCGAACTGATCGCCGATACGGTGGAGGTCATGGCCCGGGCGCACGCCTTTGACGCCCTGGTATTTGTCACGGCGTGCGACAAGGTGGTGCCGGGCATGCTCATGGCGGCGGCGCGCCTCGATTTGCCCTGCATATTTATCAGCGGCGGGCCGATGCTGGCCGGGCGTTTCCGTGGTGAGCGCGTCTCGTTGAGTACGGTCTTTGAAGCCGTCGGCGCGGTGGCGGCGGGGAAAATGGACGAGGCGGCCCTTGCCGAACTCGAGGACGCCGCCTGTCCGGGGTGCGGCTCGTGTGCCGGGATGTTTACCGCCAATTCCATGAACTGTCTCACAGAGGCCCTGGGGCTCGCCCTGCCGGGCAACGGCACGATTCCCGCGGTCGGCGCGGCGCGCCGGCGCCTGGCCAAGATGGCCGGGGTGCAGGTGATGCGCCTGCTCGCCGGAGACATTCGCCCCTCGAAAATCCTGACGCCCGCGGCTTTCGAGAATGCACTGGCGGTTGACATGGCGCTGGGGTGTTCCACCAACACCGTTTTGCACCTCCTGGCGATCGCCCGCGAAGCGGGTGTTTCGCTCGACCTCGATACGGTGGACCGGGTGAGTGCGCGGACGCCGAACCTCTGCCGGTTGAGCCCGGCCGGGCCGACTTACGTGGAGGATCTGGACGAGGCGGGCGGCATCCCGGCGGTGATGGCCGAGTTGGCGCGCAAGGGCCTCTTGCACCTGGACGTCCTCACCGTAACCGGGATGCCCGTGGGAGATAACGTGCGCGGACAGGGCATCCGCCGCCCGGACGTTATCAGGAGTGCCGACGACCCGTACACGCCGACCGGCGGTCTGGCCGTCCTGCGGGGGAACCTCGCGCCGGACGGGGCGGTCGTGAAGGCCGCGGCGGTGGCGCCGGATATGCTGGTGCACAAGGGGCCGGCGCGGGTGTTCGACGGCGAGGGGGAGGCGGGGGGCGCCCTCCCTGACGGGGGGGTTGGGAAAGGGGGGGGAGGGGGTATTCCCTC
>DMDP01000127.1 GCA_003445475.1 Peptococcaceae bacterium
GTCATCGGCAGCCACGATATTGCCCTCGACGTCCTTGCCAATTTCCTGAAGGTGAGGTACCCGGAGGCCGGCCTTTCTTCCGCGCACGTGGGCAGCCTGGGGGGCCTTCTGGCCCTGCAGCGCGGGGAGGCGCACATGGCCGGGACGCATCTTTTGGACGAGGAGACCGGGGAGTACAACGTTTCCTATATCAAGAAATACCTGGCCGGGCGCCGGGTGGTCCTCGTGAACCTGGCCTACCGCGAACAGGGGTTTATTGTTGCGCCCGGGAACCCGAAGAGCATCGAGGGGTTCGGCGATCTGGCGCGGGACGACGTACGGTTCGTCAACCGGCAACGCGGCGCCGGCACCCGGGTGCTACTGGACTACCACCTGAAGCAGTTGGGCATCGACCCGCGCTCTATCAACGGGTATACCCGCGAGGAGTACACCCACATGGCGGTGGCGGCGGCGGTGGCCGGCGGCGCCTGCGACGTGGGCCTGGGCATCCGCGCCGCGGCGGCCGCCCTCGGGCTGGGGTTTGTACCGGTCGCCCAGGAGCGTTACGACCTCTGCATTCCGGAGGAATTTTGGCGGACGCCCCAGATCACGCGGGTTATGGAGGTCCTGGCCGACCCGGCCTTCCAGGACGCGGTGCACAGGCTGGGCGGCTACGACCTCCGCGACTGCGGCAAGATCATGTACCGGTCGTCGGACGCCGGGGCGTGAGTAACCACCGGAGGGACGAGGAGATTTGGTTTACGCGCTCCGGTGCTCCGCTTCGACCGTTTCTAAGCTTGGCTCGGAGCGTCGCTCGCCTCCTGCGGATTGTTTGCGGACGCTCTTAATAGTGACGCAGGACTACGGCCTGCGTGAGATCAAATTGAGGAAGCGTCCGCAAACGTCCTCGTCGGACGGCGACGCTGGCCTCGCCTGCGCTAAGAACGGTGCCCGAAGCTCCGCAAGTCGCGCGGGGCGCCAAATCTCCTCGTCCTCTGAATTTGGGCCGGACCGACCTTCGCGCATGCGGCCACTTTGCGCAGCGCCGGGTGTACAAGATGATGACCGGCGTCGGGGCGGCGAATGGAAGCGGAAGGAGAAGAACGCCTTGGGTGAAAGAACCGAACTGACCCACGTAGACCGGCGGGGCCGGGTCAGGATGGTGGAGGTTACAGAGAAGCCGGTGACCGTCCGCGAGGCGGTGGCGCGCGGCGAGGTGCGGATGCGGCCGGAGACGCTGTCGCTCATCCTGGAAAACCGTATTGCCAAAGGTGAGGTCCTGGCGGTGGCCCGCACGGCGGGGATTATGGCCGCCAAGGAGACGTCCCGCCTCATACCGCTGTGTCACCCGCTGCCGTTGACGGGCGTCGAGGTGCGTTTTCTGCCCGACGCGGGGGCCGGTTGCCTCTTTATAGAGGCGCGGGTGCGCACCGCGGCCCAGACCGGAGTGGAGATGGAGGCCCTCACCGCGGTGGCGGTGGCCGCGCTGACCGTTTACGACATGTGCAAGGCCGTGGACCGGGAAATGGTTATCGGCAACGTAAGGCTCGTCGCCAAGTCGGGCGGGCGTTCGGGAACTTTCCGGAGGGAGGGGGAAGAGGATTGGTCGGACGCGTGGTAGCGGTTTCTGTTAGCGAACGCAAGGGAGAGCAGAAGCGCAACGTCCCCGCGATCGTCTTGCGGGAGGAATACGGCGTGGTCGGTGATGCGCACGCCGGTCCCGGTCTACGTCAGGTGAGTCTTCTTGCCCTGGAAAGCATTGACCGCGTGCGGGCGCGGGGATTCCAGGTCAACCCCGGGGATTTTGCGGAGAACATCACCACGGAAGGGATAAATTTGCCGGCCCTCCCTGTCGGCCCCCGCCTGCAGATCGGGCCGGAGGTGATCGGGGAGGTCTCCCAGATCGGCAAGAAATGCCATACCGGTTGCGCCGTCTTTAAGCGCGTGGGCGACTGCGTCATGCCCCGGGAGGGCATCTTTATCCGCGTGATTAAAGGCGGCACCGTCCGTGCAGGCGATCGAATTGAGGTGATGCAGGGTGTACCGGGTGGCCGTGATGATCGCCAGTGACAGCGCGGCACGCGGCGAGCGGGACGACGCGGTGGGCGGCGTCCTCGCCGAGATGATCGCCGCGCAGGGCTGGGAGCTTGTCGAACAGCGCCTGGTCGGCGACGACTACGACACGCTGGTAGAGACCCTGGTCGAACTCTGCGAGTGCAAGGTCAACCTTATTCTTACTTCCGGGGGTACGGGGCTTGCCCCGCGGGACAATACGCCGGAGGCCACCCTGGCCGTAATCGAACGCGAAGTACCCGGGCTGGCCGAAGCCATGCGCCGGGAAACCGCCCGCTTCACCCCGCGCGCCATGCTCAGCAGGGGGGTTTGCGGTATCCGGCAGGGCACGCTGATCGTCAACCTCCCCGGCAGCCCCAAGGCGGTGCGCGAATGCCTGGAGGTTATTCTGCCGGTTCTACCGCACGCCCTGGACACCCTTGCCGGCCGCGTCCGGGAGTGTGCGCGCGAGAGGGCGGACGCCTGATGTACCCCGAGTTGATCCATATCGGTCCCGTGAGCGTCCACAGTTACGGCGTGATGCTGGCCCTGGCGGTGCTGGCCGGCATCCTGGTGGCGAGGCGCGAGGCGGCACGGCACGGTTACGACCCGGACGGCGTCCTCGAAATGAGCGTTTACCTCATCGTTGCCGGGCTTTTCGGCAGCCGCCTCCTGTACGTGCTCCTCGAATGGCGCCATTTCGCCGGCGATCCCCTGGCCGTGTTGAGGGTTTGGGAACCCGGACTTTCGTACTACGGCGCCATCGGGGCCGGCGCCCTGGCTGCCGTGTGGTTTGCCCGCCGCCGTGGCTGGACTTTTCCCCGCCTGGGCGATGTCCTGGCGCTTGCGGTTGCCGCAGGGTATCCAATCGCCCGTGTCGGCTGCTACTTAAACGGGTGCTGCTACGGTAAACCGGCCACCGTCCCGTGGGCCGTGGCGTTCCCCTTCGACGGGGTGCCCCGGCATCCGACGCAGTTGTATTCGCTAGGTTTTGGCCTGCTCATTTTCGGTATCCTCTGGTGGCGGCGCCGGGCCGCCGTCCCGCCCGGCTACCTCATGTGGCTGTATTTCCTGCTGTATGCGGGGTACCGGTTCATCCTCGACTTCTGGCGCGTCGCGCCTCCCGGTGTGGGTGGGCTTACGCTCACCCAGGTGGCCGCCCTGCCGATCATGCTCGGTGCGGCAGCCGCGCTTGTTTACCTGGGAAGGCGGGCTGCGCCGTGACGCCGGAGCAAAAAGCAGTTGCAAAAATTAGGACTTGTCATGTGCGCGGCCAAATGTTATACTTAACCCAACACTAGGGACAAGTGTGTTTGCTAACTTTGTGATTCCCTGCGCGAGGCGCAGGTTTTCTAAATACGCGGTTATGTGCAGAAGTTCACAAAAGTTTTTATTTACCAGCAAAAGTTCCCATCATAACAAAATTGATTAGAGCCGCGAGGGCAGCAGGAATTTGTGCCTGAACGTCAAATAACTGATTAATAATCTATCTGCTGCAGCCCTGTGCTAGACGCCCGCGCCCGCGGGCGCCAGAGAAGATAGACCACGCAGCATGGGGAAGGGGTGATAGAGAAGACAATAGCAGTCTCTCCGGCGGTTTACAGTTCCCCTGACGGCTTCTTCCGGTGGAAGGAGCGCTCAAGACTTCAGCTTAAGGAGGTTGAACTATGCCCACTTACGTAATCGCGGAAAAATGCGACGGCTGCAAGGGACAGGACAAGACGGCGTGCATGTACATCTGCCCCAACGACCTCATGGTTCTCGACAAGGAAAGAATGAAGGCCTACAACCGCAACCCCTGGTACTGCTGGGAGTGCCTGTGCTGCGGTAAGATTTGCCCCCAGCAGGCCATTGAGTTGAGAGGGTACGCCGACTTCGTCCCGCTCGGTGCGTCCTGCACCCCGTTGCGCGGTTCCGAGGACATCATGTGGACCATCAAGTTCCGCGACGGCGAGATCAAGCGTTTCAAGTTCCCCATCAGGACCACGCCGGAAGGGTCGGCACAACCGGACGGCGGGTACGGCGTTGGGGCGGACGACATCAACAGCCTCAACCTGTTCACCGAGCCCGCGTCGCTGGGTACCGAAGTACCTAGCATCAAAAAGTAACAAGAGGGGGTTAGTAGCATGCCGAATTTCGAAACCGTAGAAGTCACTACCGACCTGCTTATTATCGGCGGCGGCATGTCGGCCTGCGGTGCGGCCCTGGAAGCGGCTCACTGGGCCAAGAAACACGGTATTAAGGTCACCCTGGTGGACAAGGCGGCAATGGACCGGAGCGGCGCCGTGGCCCAGGGTCTGTCCGCGATCAACCAGTACCTCGGCATCGCGGAAGGCGAGAACACGCCGGAAGACTACGTCCGGTACGTGCGCCAGGACCTCATGGGCGTAAGCCGTGAGGACCTGGTTTACAGCATTGCCCGCCACGTCGACTCCTCGGTGCACCTCTTCGAGAAGTGGGGCCTCCCGATCTGGCGCGACGAGAACGGCAAGGTTATCCGTTCGGGTCGCTGGCAGGTAATGATCAGCGGCGAGTCTTACAAGATCATCGTCGCCGAGGCCGCCAAGAATGCTCTCGGCACGGAGAACATCATCGAGCGCGTCTTCGTCGTGGAGCCGTTGCTGGACGGCGACCGCATCGCGGGTGCGGTAGGGTTCAGCGTACGCGAGAACAAGTTCTACGTTTTCCGCTGCAAGGCCGCAATCGTTTGTATGGGCGGCGCCGTGCACGTGTTCCGTCCGCGGTCGACCGGTGAAGGTCTCGGGCGGTCCTGGTACCCGCCGTTCAACGCCGGTGCGAGCGCGTACTTCACCATCCGTGCGGGCGCGGAGATGACCTGCCAGGAGATCCGCTTCATCCCGGTGCGGTTCAAGGACGCCTACGGCCCGGTTGGCGCCTGGTTCCTGCTCTTCAAGTCCCGTGCCACCAGCGCCGGCACCGGCGAGGACTACCTGGTCCGGAACAAGGCGGTCCTCGAGGAGTACAAACCGTACGGTACCACCAAGCCGACCCCGGCCAACCTGCGCAACTACCTGGGCATGATCGACGAGAACCAGGGCCTCGGCCCGCTCTACATGAGGACCGAGGAAGCCATCGCCAACCTCGCCAAGGCCTACGAGGGCGACGAGAAGGCCTTCAAGAAGAAGCTGAAGCAGCTCGAGTCCGAGGCCTGGGAGGACTTCCTGGATATGACCATCGGCCAGGCGCTGCTGTGGGCGGCCCACAACGTGCGGCCTGAGCAGAAGCCGTCCGAGATCGCGGCTGCCGAGCCGTACTTTATCGGCTCGCACTCCGGTGCGTCCGGCGCCTGGGTGAGCGGTCCGGCCGACCTGGCTCCGCCCGAATACTTCTGGGGCTACGAGAACATGACCACCGTCAAGGGTCTGTTCGCGGCCGGCGACGCTTCCGGTGCCTCTCCGCACAAGTTCTCGTCCGGTTCCTTCACCGAGGGCCGCATCGCGGCCAGGTCTGCGTGCCGGTTCATTATGGACAACAACACCCTGCCGAACGTCGACGCGGCCGAAGTCGAGAAGTACAAGGAGCGCATCTTGCGGCCGCTTGACCTCTACGAGCAGTACAAGAACTACTCCACCGATCCGAATGTCAACCCGAACTACGTCCGGCCCATGATGTACATGTACCGGCTGCAGAAGCTGATGGACGAGTACTGCGGCGGTGTGAGCATGCGGTTCATGACCAGCAAGACCTTGCTGGAGCGCGGCCTTGAGCTGATCCAGATGCTCAAGGAGGACGCCGAGAAGCTGGCGGCGGAAGACCTGCACGAGCTTATGCGCTGCTGGGAGAACATCCACCGCACCTACCAGGCCGAGGCGCACCTGCGCAGCGTCCTGTTCCGCGAGGAGACCCGGTGGCCGGGCTACTACTTCCGCGCCGACTTCCCGAAGATGGACAACGACAACTGGCTCTGCTTCGTGAACTGCAAGTACGACCGCAACACCGACACCTGGGAAATCTTCAAGCGGCCCATCATCAACATCGTTGACTAGTTCACGGTGCAGAAGCGGGGCGGCGGGGATTTCTCGCCGCCCCGTGTTTTTTCGGGGCGCCTGCGCGGTGCCCCGCAATTTTTTGGCGGGCGGCAGGGGAAAATTGTGGCTCTGGCGAATCCTTCCGTCATATTCACAAGCGAACCGGAGGGGAAAAGCATGGGACGCCCCAGAGTTTACATTGACACGGACATCCTGATCATCGGCGGCGGGACGGCGGGCTGCCTGGCCGCCTGGGAGGCGCGCAACGCGGGCGGGCCTCGCCTCAAGATCACCATTCTGGAAAAGGGCTTTATCAGATCG
>DMDP01000109.1 GCA_003445475.1 Peptococcaceae bacterium
TTGGTCTTGGTCTGCCCCTCGAACTGAGGTTCCCGCACCTTGACGCTGATGACCGCCGTCAGACCCTCGCGGATGTCCTCGCCGCCCAGGGGGCCGTTCTTAAACAGGTTGTACTTTTTGGCGTAATCGTTGACGACGCGGGTGAGCGCCGCCCGGAAACCGGCCTCGTGCGTGCCGCCGTCGACGGTGCGGATGGTGTTGGCGTAGGAAAGGATCTGCTCGCGTTCCGCATCCGTGTACTGCAGGGCGATTTCGACCAGGATGCCCTCTCTTTCGGCGCCGAAGTAGACCGGTTCGGGTGGCAGGGCTTCCTTGTGGCGGTTCAGGTAGGTGACGAAGTCCTTGATGCCGCCCTCGTTGCAAAAGGTGGCCGTTTTCCCGTTACGCTCGTCCCTGAGGACGATCGTCACGCCGCGGTTGAGAAAGGCCAGCTCGCGCAGCCGCTGCGCCAGGGTGTCGTAGTCAAAGGCGATCTCCTTAAAAATCCTCGGATCCGGGCGGAAGGTGACCTCGGTGCCCGTCCCCTCGGCGGGACCACGCTCCTCGAGTTCCGTCACCGGCTCCCCCCTGGCGAAGCGCTGCGTGTACAACCGGTTGTGCCGCCGCACGCGCACCTCGAGCCACTCGGCCAGGGCATTGACTACCGAAACGCCCACGCCGTGCAGCCCGCCGGATACCTTGTACCCCCGGCCGCCGAATTTCCCCCCGGCATGCAGGCGGGTAAGAACCACTTCCAGCGCCGGCCGGCCGACCTGGGGGTGAATGTCGACCGGGATGCCGCGGCCGTTATCGGTAACCGTAACGGAGTTGTCCGGATGCACGGTTACCTCAATGCGGTCGCAGTACCCGGCCAGCGCCTCATCAATGCTGTTGTCCACCACCTCGTAGACCAGGTGGTGCAGACCCCGCGGCCCCGTCGATCCGATGTACATGCCGGGCCGCTTGCGCACCGCCTCAAGGCCTTCAAGGACCTGGATGTCTTTGGCGCCGTATCTTAGCTCGTCTTGCTGCAAGAAGGAGCCCCTCCTTGTAAAGTCACTCTAACCAAATAGTTTACCACAAAAAGAGGCTCCCATAAAAGAAGAAGATTTTCAGTCCGCTCCGGCGCGGTTCTTGAGGGTACTGCACGAAATGGGCGAAAGGTAAACCTTGTCCGGGGTGATGATAAAGGAGCGCTCCTTTCCCGGCTCCCCGATAACCTCCAGCAGCCCGTCGCCGCGGATTATCCGCAGGTATTCGCGGGTAATCCCGGCAAGGCGGGTCTGGATGTCGAGGATGGCCACAATGTCCTTCTTCGGAATCATGACATCGGCACCCAGGTGTAAAAACATGTGTCATACCTCCTTTATCAGTCGGCCCCCGGCCACCCGGTACACGGCCGCGGCGGTTTCCCGGCACGCGGGTTGCGTGGCGGTGACGAACATCTGCAGGCCGGCATCGAGGGGCGCCAGGAGCCGGGCGCGCCGCGTCCCGTCAAGCTCCGAAAAAACGTCGTCGAGCAGCATAACCGGTGACTCGCCCGTTTGCTTCTGCCAGAGACGAACCTGCGCCAGTTTCAGCGCCAGGACAAGCGATCGCTGCTGACCCTGGGACGCCGCCGTGCCCGCCGGCCTGCCGCCGACTTCCAGCGCCAGGTCGTCACGGTGTGGGCCGGCCAGGGTCTGGCCCAACTCGAGTTCGCGGGCGGCGTTTTTGGCCAAGACCGCCCGCAGCGCCTCGGCGAGGGACGCCGGGTCGCTGCCCCCCAGGGGCGTGATGCTGCGGTAACGCACGTTTAACTCCGCCCCGTCCCACCGCGCGAAAAGCTCACGGGCAACCGGCACCAGACAGGCCAGGAACTTCAGGCGTGCCGAGAGTACGCGCGCCCCGTAGGCGACGAGCTTCTCGGTCCAGACTTCCGCCGCCGACCGGTCGGCGGCACGCAGGGCGGCATTGCGCTGGGCCAGTGCCCGCCGGTAGCGTGCAAGGTCGTCTCCGTAGGCGGGCACGAAAGCGGCCACCTCGCGGTCGAGGTAGCGCCGCCGTTCGCGGGCACTCCCCTTCACAAGCCACAGATCATCCGGCGTGAACGTAACCACCCCGGCGAGCTCTACCAGTTCGCGCCTCCGGGCCGGGACGCCGCCGGCGGTGATCCTTTTCCCGTCCGGCCCTATCGCCACCACAATGCCTCGCGCGCCGCCCGCCGCCCGGATAAAACCCTCGGCCCGGGCTGCCGTCTCCCCCCAGAGGATAAGGTCCCGGTCGGCCACCGGGCGCAAAGGTACGGCCCTGAGTAGCCAGTAGATCGCTTCCAGGAGATTCGTTTTCCCCTGGGCGTTGTCCCCGGTGATGACGTTCAGGCCGGGGGCGAAGGCGACCGCCAGCTCCGCATAATTGCGGAAGTTGCGCAACGCGAGTCTCTCGAGAAACAACCCGCTCCCCCGTTCTTACGTCAGGCGTACCGGGAGCACAAGGGCGAGACAATCGTCCCCGCCGGCGGGCCGCATGACGGCGGGGCCCAGCGGGCCGTTCAACTCCAGGTCCACCTCCGGTGTCAGGCTGGCCCGCAGCGCCTCCATGAGGTAGCCGGCGTTAAAGGCCACCGCCACGGGCTCGCCCTCGGACGCCACGGGCAGCGTCTCCTCCAGCGACCCCACCTGCGACTGCGCCGATACGCGCATGGTATCCCCTTCCACCTCGCACAGGATTACCGGCACTTCCTCCTGCGCAAAGACCGCCGCCCGCTCGATGGTGCGCAGGAGTGCCGCCCCGTCCAGCGCGCTCAGGCGGGTAAGGTACGACTTCGGAATCACCTGGCGGTAGTCCGGATAGCGCCCGTCGATCAGGCGCGAGACCAGCCGCAGGGGCCCGGACTTGAAGACCACGTGGTTTTCGCCGACCTGTACGGTCACGTCGCCCTCCAGCGCCCCCAACGCGCGGTAAAGCTCGTTGATCGCCTTGGCCGGGATCACAATGTTCGTCAGTTGCAACTCGTTATCCGGTAACTCGTGTCGCTTGAGCGCCAGGCGGTGCGTATCCGTGGCCACCAGGTAAAGTGCCCCTTCGACAATTTCCAGCAGCACGCCGGTAAAGATGGGTCGCAGCTCGTCCTGCCCGGCGGCATAGATAACCTGGCGGACCACGTCGCGGCAGGTTTCCACGGGGAGGGAAAACTCCGCCCGGGGCACAACGTCCGGCACCTCCGGGTAGTCCTCCGCGGAAAAGCCGCTCAGCCGCGCCTGTGCGTTGCCGTAGCGCAGGACGGCCCCGGCCCCATCCGGCGCGGCCTCGATCTGCACCGGCCCCTCCGGCAGGCGGCGCACGATGTCTGCCAGGTACCGTGCGGGGAGCAGTAACTCGCCCGGGGTGGTTACCTCGGCCGGTATCCAGGTGGTGATCGCCAGCTCCAGGTCGCTGCCTGTAAGGGTCAGCCCTTCACCACTTGCCCGCAGCAGTATGCCGCTGAGGGCCGGCAGCGGGGTGCGGGATGGAATCGCGCGCTGAACCAGCCCTACGGCGCCGGCCAGGTTGTCGCGGGTGGTCGTAAGGTACATGCGTCTTGCCCCCCGGTGATTTGTCGACACGAGTTGATTCGCGTGTGCGCATGATCGACATGTTTTTCAAAATAACTACCAGTAGTAATAATCGTCCTAGGAGGCGGTGATGAAACTGTGCAAAGGAGCGTTCGGTGCC
>DMDP01000203.1 GCA_003445475.1 Peptococcaceae bacterium
TCCGCCGGCCCGGGACGCACCTGGTCCACCAGGGCTACCGGTATGGGTCGCGGGTACAGGGGATTGCTTATTTCTCGTTCAAGGGTACCGAAAATACCCTGCCCCGTGTTCCTGGTAATCTCCCCCACCAGACCGCCGTCGCCGTAAAAGACGCCGACCTTTTCGCCCGGCTGCCCCCGGCGTCCGGGGCGTACGGCCTGGATGCTGGCCTCGACAATTTTTCCTCCCGCCACTTCCAGGCCTTGAGAGGTGTCGGCATCGGCGATGATGTGCCCCAGGGCACCAAAAATTTTCGACCGCGGTTCACAAAAAGTCATGGTGCCCACGCCCGCCGCGCTGTCCCGCACCAGGAGCCCCACCCGGTAACGCCTCGTTTCCGGACACAACCGGGGCCGCACCTTGACTTCCAGGGTGCGGCTGCCGCGTTTCACCTCGAACACCAGCGCGCGGCCGGCCCGGCCGGCGGCGTCAACCGCCTCGCGGACGTCTTCCTCGGCCGTGACGCTTTTCCCGTCGATCCGGACGATCACGTCGCCGATGCGCATCCCCGCTTCCAGCGCCGGGCTTCTTTCCTCATTCCCGGAGCTCACCGGGGCGCTGCCCACGACAATCACGCCCTGCGTCCGCAGGAGCACGCCGATCGCCTGCCCGCCGGGAATCACCCTGACAGGCGGATAGGCGGATACGGCCACCTGCCGCAGCGGGATAACGCCGAAAAGTTTTACGTGCACAAAGCATTCGCCGGGCCGGCACACCAGGGGCGGCGACGCCGGTCCCGACCGGGAAAGGAAGCCCGGGCGGTTTGTTTCCAGCGCGATGTGTTTGCGCAGCGTGGGTGGCATCGAAAGGGTGAAGGATAGCGGTTCGCCCACGATCGCCGTCTGGTAGGCGGGTAAAGAGGCCAGGCTGCGGGTGTAGGGACTAAAAACCCCAGAAATGAGCAAAATAAGAAAAAAAAGAACGTATAGACGCTTTATACTTAAACAGGGCACTCTAGCTCCCTCCTACGCTCAGAGTGCCCTGTTCACGTTCGTTTATGCCTGGCAGCTTATGCCCGACCGACCAGCCGCATAAACTCGTCTTCGCGCAAAATTTTTAAATCGGGATGGGTGCCCGACCGTATCAGTTCCACGGCCCTGTCGTACTTCGAGCCGGGATTGGCCCCCACGACCACGTAGTCCGTGCGCCGGCTGACGCCGGAAGTCACCCGCCCGCCGAGGCTTTCGATGATCTCCCGGGCCTCGTCGCGCGTCAACCGCTCCAGCGCCCCGGTGAGGACGAACGTCTTCCCCGCCAGCGTCTGCGGTCCGGCGGCGGCCGCTGCTGCCCGCGTGTTCACCCCCGCCGCCACCAGGCGGTCAACAACGCGCCGGTTTTCGGGTGTGGCAAAAAAGTCCCTTATGCTCGCCGCGATCTTGGGCCCGATGTCCGGGATCGCAGTCAGTTCTTCCTCGGTCGCCTCGGCCAGGCGGTCAAGGGAACCGAAGCGCGCGGCGAGAAGCTTTGCCGCCCGCTCGCCCACGTGCCTGATACCCAGGGCGAAGATCAACCGTTCGAGCCCTCGCTCCTTGCTCCGGGCAATGGCCTCGACAAGGTTTTGCGAAGACTTGCGTCCCATTCGCGGAAGCGGGACCAGGTCCTCAACCCGCAGGCGGTAAAGATCGGCGACGTCGCGCACCAGCCCCCGGTCCAGCAACTGGTCGACAATCGCCGGCCCCAGCCCGTCGATGTCCATGGCGTTGCGCGAACCGTAGTGGAGCAGGCTTTCGCGCAGCCGCGCCGGACAGGCGATGTTGGGGCAGCGGACGGCCACCTCCCCCGGGAGCCGGATGACCCTGGCGCCGCAGGCCGGACAGTGCGCCGGCATCTTAAAAGGAAGCTCCTTCCCCGTACGTTTCCCGGGCAGAGAACGCAGAACCTCGGGAATAATTTCGCCCGCCTTATAAACCACCACGTGGTCGCCCACCCGGATGTCCCGCTCCCGGATGATATCCTCGTTGTGCAGGGTGGCGCGGGTAACGGTCGTCCCGGCCAGGCGGACGGGCGCGAACACCGCCGTCGGGGTGAGCACCCCGGTCCGGCCCACGCGGACGATAATGTCTTCGATAACGGTGACCGCCTCCTCCGGGGGGAATTTGTACGCCACGGCCCAGCGAGGACTCTTCATGGTCGCGCCGAGGCGCTCCTGCTGCGCAAAAGCGTCGACCTTCACCACCAGCCCGTCAACGGCGTACGGCAAATCGAACCGTTTCTCCTGCCAGTAGCGGCAAACTTCCAGAACCTGCTCGATGTTTTCGCAAAGACGCCAGTGCTTGTTCACCTTGAAGCCGAGTGCCTTGAGCCAGGCAAGGGCTTCGCTGTGCGTCCGCACCGGCGCCCCTTCCGCGAAGCCGACCCCGTAAATGAATATGTCCAGCTTACGTCCGGCCGTCACCCGGGGATCCAGCTGGCGCACCGAACCGGCCGCCGCGTTCCGCGGGTTGGCGAACGGGGGCTCGCCGGCAGCATCCCGCGCCTCGTTCAGGCGCGCAAACGCCTCCTTCGGCATAAACACCTCACCCCGCACCTCCAGCACCGGCGGGGCGGGCTGCAGAAGGCGCAAGGGGATGCTGCGAATGGTTTTCAGGTTGGCGGTGATGTCCTCGCCCACTTCGCCGTCACCGCGCGTGGCGCCACGCCGGAAAAGCCCGTCCTCGTACACCAGGGACACGGCCAGGCCGTCGATCTTCATTTCGACGACGTAGTCTACCGTTTCCCCCGGCAGGGCGCTTTTTACCCGGCGGTCAAAGTCGCGCACTTCGTCCTCGTCGAACGCGTTGGCCAGGCTCAGCATGGGCGTAAGGTGTGCAAGCGTGGCGAAGCCCTCGCGCGGCCGGCCGCCCACGCGCTGCGTCGGGGACTCGGGCGTGACCAGTTCCGGGAAACGCCGCTCGAGCGCCTCCAGTTCCCTCATCAGGGCGTCGAACTCCGCGTCGGAGATCACCGGGGCGTCGAGGACGTAGTACAGGTAATTGTGGTGCTCGATCTCCCGCCGCAGTTCTTCGACCCTTTTCTTTGCCGTCTCCAGGTCCATCCAGGACCTACCTCCTTCACATCCTTCGCCGCCGGCAGAAATGGTCTTCGGTCGTCAGCCGTCGGTCTCAACCTCGCTTGCGCGGGGTGCCGTTACCGGCGCTGCGCAAAGTCGCCGCATGAACGAAGGCCGGTCCGACTCAAAATCGATGGACGAGGGAGATTTGGCGCCCTCGCGCGACTTGCGGAGCTTCGGGCACCGTTCTTGGCGCCGGCGAGGTTACCATCTCGGCCTGGCGAGGACGCCGGCGGAGCCAACCGCTAAGAACGGGTGTAGAATCCGAATCGAAGGCTCCGACGGCAATCCGCAGCCTGGCCAGAGATGGTCCGAGCCAAGCCTAGAAACGGTCGAAGCGGAGCACTGGAGCGCGTAAGCCAAATCCCCTCGGCCCTGCACTCGATACCTGGGACTGTCGAAGCGGAGCACCGGAGCGTAAGAGCCAGATCCCCTCGCCCCCGCGGCCCTACACGATCAACCGCGCCACGAGATAGATCGCCTCCGCCGCCGGCAAAAACAGCACCTGGGCGAGCATCGTCCCCAAAAGCCTGGTCAGCGCCAGGTACATAACCATCAGCTTCACGTCTTCCTCGCCGCGAACCCCACGCAGCGCCTGGTCCGTGATCATCGCCGCCGTGGGATCCACCACCGTGGCCGCGAGGACCGTGGCCACCCCGTTCACCAGGGGCGCCAGCAGGGTGGCGGTCGACCGGTACAGCGGAAAGAGCGCCCCCGCGTACAGGGCGGACAACACGCCGGTGGTGTACACGCCGGTCACGATAACGTTAAGGAGCA
>DMDP01000072.1 GCA_003445475.1 Peptococcaceae bacterium
ACGCCTCACGCCTCACGCCTCACGACTCACGACTCACGACTCACGCCTCACGAAATCACCGGCCGCAGCACTTCTTGTACTTCTTGCCGCTGCCGCACGGGCAGGGGTCGTTGCGCCCCACCTTTCTCGCGCGCCGCACCGGCTGCCTGGCGCCCTCCTCCTGGTACTGGTTTTCCACCACCTGGCGCCGTTCGGGCGCGGCCACCACCCGCACCCGCAGCAGGTAGCGGATGACGTCTTCCTGAATGGAGGCAATCATGTTCTGGAACATCTGGTAGCTTTCCAGCTTGTATTCCACCAGCGGGTCCTTTTGCCCGTAGGCCCGCAGGCCGATACCCTCGCGCAGCTGGTCCATGGCGTCGAGGTGATCCATCCACTTCTCGTCAACGATGCGCAGGAGCAGCAACCGCTCGAGGTTGGCCATCGTCTCCGCGCCCAGCTCTTTTTCGCGCGCGGCGTAGGCGGCCCTTGCCCGCTCGAGCAGGAACGACTTCAGTTCCTCGCGCCGCATGCCCTCAAGCTCATCCGGCGCGAGTTTCGCTTGCGGCAGGAAAACCTGCGCGGCGTAATCCACCAGCCCCGCCAGGTTCCACTCCTCGGCGTGGACGCCCTCCGGGGCGTACGTATCCACGGCCCGGCCGACAACCTCTTCCAGCATCTGGTCGATAATTGGCTTCAGGTTCTCGCCGCTGAGGACCTGCCGCCGCTGGCGGTAAATGAGCTCGCGCTGCTGGTTGATTACGTCGTCGTATTCCAGCACGTGCTTGCGGATGCTGAAGTTCCGGTTCTCCACCCGCTTCTGGGCCGATTCCAGTGACCTGGTCAGGAGCCCGTGCTCCAGCGGCACGTCTTCCTCCATCTTCAACCGGTTCATCAGGCCGGCGATCGCCTCGCCGCCGAACAGCCGCAAGAGATCATCCTCCAGGGAAACGAAAAACTGTGTCGAGCCCGGGTCGCCCTGCCGGCCGCAGCGCCCCCGGAGCTGGTTATCGATCCGCCGCGCCTCGTGCCGCTCGGTCCCGATGATGTGCAGGCCGCCGAGGGCCACCACCTTCTCGTGTTCGGCGTCGGTGACCTTCTTGAACTCCCGGTAAAGCTCCCGGTAGACCTTGCGCGCCTCGGCCACCTCCGGGCTGCATTCGCCGTACTCGGCGACCTCGGCCAGGATCTCCGGCGCATACCCGCGCCGCCGCATCTCCTCCTTAGCCAAGAACGCGGGGTTGCCGCCCAGCAGGATGTCGGTACCCCGGCCGGCCATGTTGGTGGCGATGGTCACCGCGCCGAGCCGCCCCGCCTGGGCAACGATTTCCGCCTCCTTCTCGTGGAACTTGGCGTTCAGCACCTGGTGCGGGATGCCGCGCCTCCTCAGCATATCGCTCAGGATCTCCGACTTCTCGATGGAAACGGTGCCCACCAGCACCGGCTGCCCGGTGGCGTGGCGGCGCACGATTTCCTCCACCACGGCGTTAAACTTGGCCCGCTCGGTCTTGAAGACCACGTCCGGCAGATCCTGCCTGATCATGGGCTTGTGCGTAGGAATTACGACCACGTCAAGCCCGTAAATCTTGCGGAACTCTTCCTCTTCGGTGGCCGCCGTACCGGTCATGCCCGCCAGCTTATCGTACATGCGGAAGTAGTTCTGAAAGGTAATCGTGGCCAGGGTCTGCGACTCCCGCTCGATTTTTACTCCTTCCTTGGCCTCGATGGCCTGGTGCAAACCTTCGCTGTACCGCCGGCCGAACATCAGGCGGCCGGTGAACTCGTCGACGATGATCACTTTGCCGTCGCGCACCACGTAGTCCCGGTCGCGCTTCATCAGGACGTGGGCGCGCAGGGCCTGGTGCAGGTGGTGCATGAGTTCGACGTTGCGCTCGTCGGCCAGGTTGTCAATCTTGAGCATCTTTTCCACCTTGGCGATTCCCTGTTCCGTCGGGGCAACCGTGCGCGCCTTTTCATCAACGGTGTAGTCCTGGTCGCGCACCAGCCGCGGAACAACGCGGGCAAAGGCGTAGTAAAGATCGGTGGACTTCTGCGCCTGGCCCGAAATAATGAGCGGCGTCCGCGCCTCGTCGATCAGGATGGAGTCCACCTCGTCGATGATGGCGTAATGGAGTTCGCGCTGCACCACCTCGGACATGTCCAGGGCCATGTTGTCACGCAGGTAGTCGAAGCCGAACTCGTTGTTGGTGCCGTAAGTGATATCGGCGGCGTACGCCTGCCGGCGCGCCGCCGCGTCCAGCCCGTGGACGATAAGCCCCACCTTCAGGCCGAGAAAACGGTAAACCTGCCCCATCCACTCGCTGTCGCGGCGGGCCAGGTAGTCGTTGACGGTAACGATGTGCACACCCCGCCCGGTCAGCGCGTTGAGGTAGGCGGGCAGGGTGGCCACCAGCGTCTTGCCTTCACCGGTTTTCATCTCGGCGATGCGCCCCTGGTGCAGGACGATGCCGCCCATCAGCTGCACGTCGAAATGCCGCATGTCGAGCACCCGGCGCGCCGCCTCGCGCACCACGGCAAAAGCCTCCGGCAGGATGTCGTCCAGCGAGGCGCCGTTGGCCAGGCGCGCCCGGAACTCGTCCGTCTTCGCCCGCAAATCGGCGTCGGCCAGACGCGAAATCTCCGGCTCCAGGCTGTTGATATGCGCCACCACGCGCTCGAGCCTCTTTATTTCCCGCGCGTTGTCGTCGAAAAGGTTTTTCACAAAGCCCAGCATAAAGGGTGGAACTCCCTTCATAAAATTGAGGAACCTCGCCGGTTCCTCCTATCCGTGCCCCTTTATTTTAACACTGCGTACAGAATCTTGCAACCGCTCAGATTACAACTTCTTGCCTGCACCGCCGCCCGCCAAGGCGACGCGACGCTCTTCTCGCTTCTGTTAACAGGTCGCAGGTTTACAATACCTGTGCCTGGACCCCCAAACAAGTTTCTTGTTGCCGGGTGATGTGGTCATTGTTTTCGGGGCCGTGGATAAACTGGCCCGGTTGGACGCTACGCTGGGAATTGCCTGCCCGCTAAACCTTCCCGGAAGCCCGGAGAAATGACTCGACCCGCGCTCCTAAGGGGTACCACTCCTTTCCGATCGCCAGAGGGACTCAATCACCACATCACCCGCCGCAGGGTGATCCTCAGCTATTTTTGCCAGTTGCAACACGTCTTCAAGTTGTAACACCTCTACCCGCCCGCCTGACCAGCGAACCAGGAGATCGGCTTTAATAAAATGCAGGTCCACACCGCGCTTGGCCAGTATCTTGAGCGCTTGCAAAAGTTTTGCTGTTTCGAACAAGAGGACACCTCCATAGAGTAGAGAGCCCGGCCCCGGAGTCGGCCCCGGCATGCGGCGCCAGGGCTCGTTTGTTGCCGCCATCCGTCCGTTCTCAAACCATTTAACATCCTTACCAAAAGCTTCGCTCAGAAATCGCAATGACACCACTGTGCGACCCGGCGGTACGATTTTTGCCGGCGTATCGAGCGTTGTTTCCTGGTTGCCAATGCTGGCCTTTCTCTGCCCGAGGTACAGCACAACCGTCTTCCCGTCCGCCGGATTACCGGGCTTTGCCTGGAGATTCTGCTCGAGCCGGGACATAAGTTTTTGGATATAAAAACGACTTTCCCCGCCGACCAGCCCCCTTTCTTCCGCATACAGCCGGCCACCGGGGAAATTTGCGTTTACCGACCCCAGCAGCCGGGCTGCCGTAGCGAGTTAACCGCCTTAGGCCCCATGGCTTTGCGCCCCCGGCTTTCGCCGGGTTTGCCTTTTTTGGGGGAACTCCTTTTATACTAATTATACGCTATGGTGCTTATTTTTGGGGGGGACAACTTACGGACCGCGTTCGATCTGAAAAACCACTGTGCCCCCGCCCGTCGCCCGCAAGGGTCAAGGCATTACACGTAGGCCGCGCTGCCTTCCCTGGCCAGACCCAACTGCCCCGGTTTATGCCCACGATACCTCGGCCGGGGAAAAGCACGCCCGGGCTAAAGCTCTGGTCGCAGAACTCTGGCAATCGGGCAACGGCTGCCTCAGCGTGCAGGTATTGCAGGAGTTCTACGTGACGGTAACACAAAAGGTCCGGTGAACTATACGCCTCTTTGCCCGCCAAAAGACCTTACCCCGGCAAGACAGAAGTTCGCGAAGCTGGCCCGCATTACCGAGGCGGACAAAGTATGGGGCCACTCTAACGCCTTCTTCTTGCCCTTCTCTGCGCAACCTTTTGGAACTGCACTCAACCGGCCCGCCGCCCATATACCTCGCCCGGTAGTACTCCACAAGGAGCCGGTCGACCCTGCGGCTGGCCGCCAGGAGTCGCTCCTTGTCGCTGAAGTCCAGGGAGATTAGATTACGGCGTGCCCTTGCCAGTCTGACAATGATCGCTCCGAGATTCACCGGCGACACCTGCTTCTTTTCGTGGTTCTTTTGCAACACGTTTCTTATTAAATCGTTCCTGAGTCGGAAGGTCAAGGAGAAGCGCGTCGAATCGCGTCACGTGGCTCGAAAGTTTTTCGTGGGCATCCCATGCCCGGGACCGCCGGTTCGGGATGCCCAAGACGGTCCCGCTGACATTTGCCTGGCGTACCATAGAATGCAAGGGGCGCGCCGCGCGCGCCCCCCCGGAAATTCCCGTCCTTACGCTGTGGGTTCAATCACCCCGTAGTTTCCGTCCCTGCGCTTGTAGACGACGTTTACTTCCCCGGTCTCGGCGTTGGTAAACATGAAAAAGGCGTGCCCGAGGAGGTTCATCTGCATGATGGCCTCTTCCACGTGCATGGGCTTCATGGGGAACCGCTTCACTTTTACCACCCGCGGTTTCTCTTCCTCCTGGTTGCCGCCGACAGCGGCGACTTCCCCGCGGAAACGTCTCGAAAGGCGTCCCTTATACTTTTCAACCTGCTTTTCCAGCTTATCCACAACCATGTCGACCGAAGCGTACATGTCGTGGCTTGCCTCTTCCCCGCGGAGAATCAGGCCGTTAAGCGGTATCGTGACCTCCACGCGGTGGCTGCCCTTCTCCACCGAGAGCATTACCTGGGCCTCGCCGAGATGATTAAGGTGCTTCTCCAGCTTGCTCAGCCTCTTCTCCACGTAGCCGCGAAGGGCGTCGGTAACCTGAATGTTTTTCCCGCGGACGTTAACCTGCATGCTGTCAGCCCCTTCCCTTCGGAGGTTAAAAGTAGTATTCCCGCCGCAGGTGCAAAATCCTGCCTCGGGGAAACAAGCTTCTGACGAACCTTCCGGTGTGCGTAATTGCCTGTGGATAAAGTGGATAAATCTGTGCATAACAGCAGGGGCGGGATGTGGTCTTGTGGACAGCATGTATCTTAATGGGAACCGGCGTCGAAATTTAGCTGCGCGTACACGCCCCGCTGGGCAACCGTAGCAGCCGTCAGCACGTAGACTTCCAGCGCGCCGCCGCGCAGGAGCGCCCGCGCGGAAGCAGCGGCCGTCGCCCCCGTCGTGAAGACGTCGTCGACAAGGAGAACCCGCCGCCCGCGCACCCCGTGGGTGGAAAGCGGTACCAGCGCGCCCTCGATGTTGGCGGCGCGCCCGCCGCGCGTGAGCCCGACCTGCGGCGGTGTTTCGCGCACTCTGGCCAGCGCCCCGACCACCTCCAGACCGAGCCGCCGCCCCACCTCGCGGGCCAGCAGTTCTGCCTGGTTGAAACCGCGCGCGTTCAGCCGCGCCGGGGTAAGCGGCACCGGCACGCACACTTCCACCGCCCGGAAGAGGGATTCTTCGCGGGCCGCCTCGGCCATAAGCTCTCCCAGCACCGGCGCCAGACTCCGGCGCCCCCCGTACTTGAAGCGGTGTATCGCCTTCCGGAGCAGGCTCTCAAACGGTCCCGCCCCGCGCGCCGCGACAAACGGCCACGACACCTTCCGGCAGATCGCGCAGAGGGCCCCGGGCGGCACTTCCCCCCGCTCGGGATAGCGCCCGCAACACGCGCAAACGCCGCGGCGCCGGAAAACGGCCAGAACCTGCCGGCACACCTCGCAAACTCCCTCCGTCCCCCGCGAGCCGCACAACGGGCACTGCGGGGTGCAGGGAAAAAGGAGATTCAGCAACGCCTCC
>DMDP01000082.1 GCA_003445475.1 Peptococcaceae bacterium
GTGATCGCGCAGGCCGTGTCCGTCCCGACCATCGGCATCGGGGCCGGACCGTATTGCGACGGCCAGGTCCTGGTCACGCACGACCTCCGGGGTCTTTACGGCGGGTTCACACCGCGCTTCGTCAAGCAGTACGCCAACCTGCACGCGCAGATTGCCGAAGCGCTGGCCCAATACCGGAGGGAGGTCGTGGAGGGCGCCTTCCCCGGCGAAGAGCACGGGTTTACCATGCCCGAGGAAGCCCTCGCAGAGCTGAAGTAGGGGGGAGATCGGTGAGGGTCTGCCACACCGTACGGGAGGTGCGGGACTTCGTCCGCGCGGCGCGGGCGGAGGGATTGGTCGGCCTCGTGCCGACCATGGGATACTTTCACGACGGACACCTGGCGCTGATGCACCGGGCGCGCTCAGAATGCCGCACGGTGGTGGTGAGCATCTACGTCAACCCGCTCCAGTTCGGCCCACGGGAGGACTTCCGCTCCTACCCCCGCGACCCGGAGCGCGACCTGCGGCTGGCGGAAGGGGCCGGCGTGGATATGGTTTTCATGCCGGACGACGGCGAGATGTACCCGCCGGGCTACGCCACGTACGTGGAAGTGGAGGGATTGACGGACAAACTTTGCGGCCGCTCCCGCCCGGGCCACTTCCGCGGCGTGGCCACGGTTGTCACCAAGCTCTTCAACATCGTCCGCCCCGACCGTGCCTACTTCGGGGAAAAAGACTTTCAACAGGCGCTGGTGATCAGGCGGCTGGCCGCCGACCTCAACCTTGACCTTGAAATTATTACGGTGCCCACGGTGCGGGAACCGGACGGCCTCGCCATGAGTTCGCGCAACGTGTATCTCTCCCCGGCGGAAAGGGAGGCGGCGACGGTCCTGTACAGGAGTCTTGTTAAGGCGCGGGATGCCATTCTTGCCGGCGAGCGCACCCCGGAACGCGTAAGACATATCCTGGCGGCGACCATCGCGGCGGAGCCGCTGGCCGACCTGGACTACGCCGAAGTGTACGGACTGCCGTGGCTTGCCGGGCTTGACCGCCTGGAGGGAGAAGTCCTGCTGGCGGTTGCCGCGCGCGTCGGCCGTGCCCGCCTGATCGACAACCTGGTGGTCAAGGTGCCGCCTGCGGAGGAGTGATATCGTGCTTCTGACCATGCTCAAGTGCAAAATCCACCGGGCCACCGTGACCGGTACAGACCTGAACTACGCCGGCAGCATCACCATCGACGAGGAACTCATGCGCCTGGCCGACATCCTGCCGCACGAACAGGTGCACGTGCTCAACCTGGCCAACGGGGCGCGCTTCGAAACGTACGCCATCCCGGGGCCGGCAGGCTCCGGTGTCGTGCAGGTCAACGGTGCGGCGGCGCGCCTGGCCGCGCCGGGCGACAAGGTCATCGTCCTCGCCTACGTGCTGCTTCCCGACCGGGAGGCGCGGGCGTTCGTTCCCCGGATCGTCCAGGTGGATGAGGAGAACCACCCCACTTCTCAATTCTAGATCTGGCTGGCGACACGGAAGGCCTCGTGGATGGCGTCGATTATCCGGCGGGGCTTGGCGCAGTCGCCGACCGTGTAAAAGGCCATCCCACCCGTTTGGCCGAGCGATCTGACAAACTCGAGGTTGGGCGTGGCGCCGACCGCGATCACCACGTTATCGATGTCCCCGATCTTTTCGACCCGGCCTTCCCTCTCCACGACAACCCCGTCCGCCTCTATGCCCTGCACCTTGGCACCGGTCAGGATGCGGACCTTTTTCCGGTCCAGCCTTTCCAGTAAGAGGGCCCTGGTCAGCGGCCCGACGTCGGTGGCTACGTCGGGCATCATCTCCACCACGGTTACGTCTTTCCCCCGGTCGGCCAGGAATTCGGCCGTCTCGCACCCCACGAGCCCGCCGCCGACGACCAGTACCTTTTGGCCGACGGGGACCTTGTCGTCCAGCACGTCCCAGGCGGGGACCACGTGGTCCATTTCGATCCCCGGTATGGCCGGCATCGCCGGGATGGCGCCCGTGGCCACCACGACCGCGTCCGGCTTAACCGCTTCCACGGTACCGGCATCTGCGCCCCTGCCGCGTTCCACGGTTACGCCCAGCTTCGCGACCTGGGTGGTGAGAAAGTTTTCCAGGTCCTGCATGTCTTCCTTGTGCGGCGGTTTGGTGGCCAGCCGCAACTGTCCTCCCAGGGCTTCGCCGGCTTCGTAAAGGATGACCCGGTGCCCGCGCAGCGCCGCCACCCTGGCGGCCTCCAGGCCCGCCGGGCCGCCGCCCACGACCAGGACGGTCTTCTTTGCCGCCGCCGGGGCCGGGAAGTCGTACTCTGCCTCGTGTCCGCACAGCGCGTTGCAGAGGCAGGTAATGTCCAGATCCTTGAACAACCTGTCGATACACCCCTGGTTGCACGCGATGCATTTCCTGATGTCGTCCGGCCGCCCTTCCGCCGCCTTCCGGGGGAGGTCCGGGTCGGCCAGCAAGGCCCTGCCCATGGCCACCAGATCCGCCTTGCCTTCCTGCAAGATACGCTCGGCCATGGCCGGGTCCTTGATCCGGCCCACGGCGATTACCGGTACCCGCGCCCCGATCGCCTCCCTAATGGCGGCGGCGTACTGCACGTGGCACCCCTGGGGAACGGCCATGGGCGGAATGATCATGGCGGATGAGGCGTAAATGCCGGCGGAAACGTGGATGGCGTTCACGCCCGCGTCGACGAGTCTTTGCGCAAAGACCCCCGTTTCTTCCACCGTGAGGCCGCCCGGGACGAATTCCACGGCGCTCAAGCGGTAGATAACCGGGAAATCCGGGCCGACCTTTTCTCTCACTTTGGCGACGACTTCCAGCGGGAAGCGCATCCGGTTTTCCAGGGGCCCGCCGTACGCATCGGTACGCCTGTTGCTGAGCGGGGAGAGAAACTGGTTGATCAGGTAACCGTGCGCGCCGTGGACCTCCACCGCGTCGAAGCCCGCCTCCTTGGCACGGCGCGCGGCCTCCCCGAAAGCGTCCACCAGCGCCCGGATCTCTTCCACCGTCAACTCCCTGGGCACCTCCTGGTCTTCGGCCCACGGGATGGGCGAGGGGGCGACAATGGGGCTACCCGTCACCTTGGAGGAGGTCTGTCTCCCCGCATGGTAGAGCTGGATGGCGATTTTTGCCCCGTGCGCGTGCACCGTGTCGGCCAGGGTGCGCAAGCCCGGGATAAGGTCGTCCGTGTAAATGCCAAGTTGGCGCGAAAAGCCCCTGCCGCCCGGGTGTACGTACGTTGCCTCCACGATGATCAGGCCCACACCGCCTCTGGCCCTGGCCGCGTGGTAAGCCTTGAGGCGTTCGGTTACGGCCCCGTCATCCGTCGCGTAGTTCGTGACCATCGGGGGCATGACGATGCGGTTTTTAAGTTGCATGGTACCGATCTGCACCGGCTCGAAAAGCTTAATAAAACGGTTCACGTCGGCTCACCCCTCGGTAAAAAGCTGTCTTGTCGGCGTCTTTCGTATGGTAACCACAATCTGCGAATTAATACAAGCCCATGACCCCGGGCATGATGCGACAACTTGACAACCATTGGACTTGACCTTAAAATGGCGTTAAGTATGGCCGGGATACGGTCTTTTTTGTTGCCGCATGGCCGAAGCATGGGGAGAGGCTGCGCGTTGACCACGGAGTTTGCCGGCTTGATACGGGCGATCCAGCGGGAGCGGCGGCGCCGGCGGGCCGTTATCCTGTCTCACTACTACCAGCGTCCGGAGGTGCAGGATATCGCCGACTGTCTCGGCGATTCGCTGGAGCTGGCCAGGTGGGCGGCCGGGACGGACGCCGACGTCATCGTTTTCTGCGGCGTGCACTTCATGGCCGAAAGTGCGGCCATCCTCTCGCCGGACAAGATAGTGCTCCTTCCCGAGATCACCGCCGGTTGCCCGATGGCGGACATGGTGACGGCGGAAGCGTTGCGGGCCAAAAAGGCGGAGTTACCCGGCTACGAAGTCGTGGCCTACGTCAATACGTCGGCGGAGGTAAAAGCGGAAGCCGACATCTGCTGCACCTCGGCCAACGTTATCAAGGTTATCCAATCCCTGCCCCCGGAAAAGCCGATTCTCTTTGTGCCGGACGCCAACCTGGCACGGTATGCGGCGAGGAAAACCGGTCGAGAGATCGTCCCCTGGCCGGGATACTGCAGCGTGCACGACCAGTTGCGGGCGCAAGACATTATCCGGGCGAAGGCGGCGCACCCGGGGGCGGCGGTGCTGGTGCACCCCGAATGCCGGGAAGAGGTAATTGAGATCGCGGACGAAGTGGCCAGCACCTCGGGTATGTTGCGCTACGCGGCGAACAGCGACCGGCGGGAGTTCATTATCGGCACCGAAGAAGGGCTCCTGTACAGGCTCCGGCAAGAGTGTCCGGGCAAGGAGTTCCACCTGGCTTCCCCGCACCTGGTGTGCGACAGCATGAAACTCACCACGCTCGAGAAAGTGCTGCGCGCGCTCGAAACGCTCGAACCGCGCGTCACCGTTGCACCTGATGTCAGGCGCCGCGCCCTCCAGGCGCTCGAGCGGATGCTGAACCTCACCTGATGCCCCGTACGCCAAAACCCGGCATGCCGTTCGTGACCCGGCCGGCCCCGATCGGCAATTTAAACGGAGGTTTGCAACAGCTTCAAGAAACCCTACTATAATTGACAAAATCTTACTGTTCTGCCACCATAAAAATACGGAACTTCTATCCATACTTCGTTTTCTGCCGGTCTGTACGGTGCGAGGGGCGGCAGGAAAATCCGGCAGGGCTTCCGGGAACTGATAAGGGATGCCGAAGAAGCAGGAAAAGGACAAATTTAGCTTTACAGTATGCGGGGAGTTTTTTCCGGAACTTTACCCGGCCTTTCGTTCACAGAAATGGAGCCGTGGCGAGGCAGATCCGCTGGCCACGGAGATGCGGCTCTTTTGCGCGTGCCGGCGGTGGGCCTTTAACCGGCTCTTAGAGGGTGCTTCCCGCGATGAAATCAAGAAGCTGGGGCAGGAACTCTTCGGCCTCAATTCCCGCTACGCAGACGACGCGCGGCTCAAGGCGCAGGCCGTTTTGGACTCCCGGAAGGAGTTGTTGGAAATTGAAATTGAGGAGACGGAAAAGAAGCTAGGCCGGGCAAGGAAGAAGCTCGGTGTCGCCATGAGGAAGCTGGCGAAGGCAGAGGAAAAGGGCGCTACCCCGGACGTTGTGGAAAGGCTC
>DMDP01000066.1 GCA_003445475.1 Peptococcaceae bacterium
GGTCGCCGTCGCGCACCGCCGCGAACAATTCCGGCGCACTCAACTTGGCCAGCATCCTCCCCCTGGTCCCAGGATCCCTGACCTCGCGTAGTATCTTCTCCCGTTCTTTTCCGACCATATCAAGATATTCTGCCCACGCGGGGCCAAACAGGGATAAAAGCTCCTCCTTGATCCGGCGGGCCGTCAACGGACTCTTGCCACCCGTCGAAACGGCGATCACCAAATCCCCCTGCCGGACCATCGCCGGTACAAAAAAGGAACTGAGGTCGGGCTCGTCCACGACGTTGACGGGTATCCCGCGCGCCGCGCATTCACGGGCTACGGACGCATTCACATCCCGGTCGTTGGTGGCGCAGATAACGAGAAAGGCTCCTTCCACGTCTCCCGCCCGATAGGGGCGGGCAACGTGCTCAACAACCCCCCGCGCGGCCAGATCGGCCAGCGCCGGCGTTAACGCCGGGCTGATGACGCGTACGCCGGCCGAGGCCTCAAGTAACCCCTGCACTTTGCGCTCGGCAACCGCACCGCCACCGACTACTGCGCAAAGACGCCCTTCAAGTCGCAGACAAACCGGGTATATTTTAGCCATAAAACCCCCAAAAAGCAACCGATTTTGGCCGACTACTAAAAATATCCTCTCGCTAATAACTTCTGGCGTGGACGAACTCGGCAATCTGTCTTAAGGAGTCCCTGGCCGGAACGTCCGGCAGATGCCTTAGCTCGCCGATCGCTTTCGCCAGGTATCGCCCTGCCACGCCGCGCGCATACTCAATCCCCCCGGCAATAATGGTGAGCCTGATCGCTTCTTCTACCTCCTGTTCCGACTTCGGCTGCTTGGCCACCAGGTAGCCAAGGCGGCTCTCCGCCCCGCTCCTGCGGATGGCGTAGATTACCGGCAGGGTGACAATCCCTTGCCGCAAATCGTTGCCGACCGGTTTACCCAGTTGTGCCTCGGTTCCTGAGAGGTCCAAAACATCGTCTGTAATCTGGTAGGCCATGCCAACAAAATACCCGTAGCGGCCGAGGGCACGGTACACCGCCAACGGCGCCCCCGCCGCCGCCGCACCCAGCTTGCAACTCGCCGCGATCAGGAGCGCCGTTTTGCATTTGATACGGTAGAGGTATTCGCGGACGCTGGATACCGTACCCGTTAACTGAATGATCTCCCCTTCACACATCTTAACACAGACGCGCGCGAGTTCTCGCGGAATCAGCGGGTCGCGGTACTGCGCTGCCAGGATGAGAGCCTTGGCAAGCAGACAGTTGCCCGTATGTACGGAAATCCGGTTGCCCCAGGCAGCGGATACTGTAGGGCTGCCGCGGCGCGTGTGGGCCCGGTCTATTACGTCGTCGTGAACAAGGGTCGCCATGTGAATGAGCTCCAGGGCAAGAGCCAGGGGTAACAATCGTTGAAGGTCGTACCGGTGAAACCTGGCCGCCAGGAGGGCAAACGCCGGGCGCAGGCGCTTACCTCCCGCCGCCAGGAGGTGGGTGGCCGTCTGCGTCAGCAAAGGGTCGGGATGCACAAGTAAACGACGCAATTCGCTGTCAACAACTTTGAGGTCCTCCTGTATTTCGGCAAACAGGGGCAGCATGCGAACTTTCACGTCCCGGCTTAGCAGTTCACCATCTTTATTCGCCCGCCCGGATGTTGATTCCTGCCCCAAAGAAATCGACACCATCTCTTTAAGGTTCCCGGTAAAAGACGCCGTTTTCCTTCACGTAAGGAATATGGTCGACGTCCTCCACAAAACCGCGCCTTTCCTCCTCCAGGGGCTCGGTCTCGGTGGACGGCCCGTGCTGCAGCACGTCCTGCCAGGCATCCTCGGCATCGTAGGCGATGCTACCCTTGGCGGCGGGCAAAGCCATTTCGGCAATAACCTCCTCTTCTACGGGGCGTTCCCGGCCCCCCTCGCGCCGTTCAAGTTCGGCTTTGCAATGCCGGCAGAGGGTCGTATAAGGTACGGCCTCCAGGCGCTCCCAGGGAATCGGCCTCTGGCATACATCGCAGGAGCCGTAGGTGCCGGCGTCAATCTTGCGCAGGGCCTCATCCACGGCGCGCAACTTCAAAATGGCATCCTCGCGGAGGGCGAAGTCCTTGCTGCGCTCAAACGTTTCGCTGCCTACATCGGCGGGATGATTGTCGTAGCTCGAAAGCTCGGCGATGGCGTCCTTTACGCCCACGTCGAGAGTGCGGTCGATTTGGTCGATCCGGTGCGTAAGTTCCTCTTTCAAGCGTAGCAAGCGCCCTCTTATTTCACCCAGCTTTTCCGCACACATGCCAAGAACCCCTCTTTACTTGAACTTAATGTTAGTGCAGCCGCAACTGCACCAGGCTGACAATGGTAGCAATAAAGCTTGATATCCCCGGAAGGTTAACCATGACCAGCCTTTTTAAAATATATAAAACTATTGCCCCCAGGATGGTGAATCCGACGGCAATGCCGAGACCCCGCGCAATACCGGTCAGAAAGTTAATGTAGAGCAACCGGTACGGCCGTTCCAGGAGACTTACGTATTCCGCCAGTTTCATTTTCTCCATTGCGATGCTGAGTTCGGCTATCCTGGCGCCGAGTTTTTGCAAGAGATGCCGCTCCTGCTCCTCCATACCCTCATTATTTGTCGTGAGCGGCGAAAAAATTAAGGCGGCGAACTACACCGTCCTGAAAGCCCGCAAGAAATACCTGCCAAAACAACCCCATATATCCCGGTAACTGCCTCGAAAGAGCACGCCCCAAAGCTCTCGCGCTAAAGCCGGCCTCTTTTCGAGGAAGCGCATCGCGTAACCTGTATAGCGGTAAAAAACACGCCCCCACAAATAAGCGCGTTTCAACTCCTTCAGGATGTTATCTCTTACCAGCTTCTGGTAGACCTCCACGGCCCGCGCCGGATGGCGCCGGCGCGCTAGAATCGCCTCCGCCGCCAGGCAGGCGCTGAGGCAGGCATTGTGGATCCCTTCCCCCGTGAACGGATCGACCAGGCCGGCGGCATCACCTAGGAGCAGCGTCCTCACCGCCGTCACCCTGCCTCCGGCAAGGCCTTCGAACGGCAGGGGGTGCCCCTGTATCTGGGTGGTCGCGCCGGCGCTTAAGCCCTCCCGGGCGAGATACGTGTCGAGCAGGGCTCTCAGGTTACGTACGCCCGGGTAAACCGTACCGATGCCCACGTTGAGGTGATCCCCCTTGGGGAAGATCCAGCCGTAACCGCCGGGTGCGGCGCTCAAATCGATCCCCAGCCTGCCCCTCCGGGCAAAAAGCCCGGCGTGGTCGGCTGCAACCCGGCAACTTATGGCGAACCCCCGTTTCCCCTGCGGACGCACCATCCTTGCCAGGCGGCTGTTCGCCCCGTCGGCAACCGCCACCACTTCCGCTCTGTACGTGCCCCCTGTGCTATGGACGTAGACCCCGTCCGGGTGGACCTCTGCCCCCGTTACGGCCACGCCGGTACGGACCTCCGCGCCCGCCCGCGCCGCCTCGCCAAGCAGAAACGCGTCAAAACGGCGGCGCGTCACCATGTAACAAACCGGTTCCGTCCACGTTAAATCGAGGGTATCCCGGTACCGGATGCTCCCGCCGGTGATAACATCTTCGACTACCCCGTCAATGGAAAACGGTATCAGCCGCCTGGTCTTGGGTGTAATACCGCCGCCGCACGGCTTGGTACGGGGAAACTGTTTCCTTTCGAGGATGGTCACCGCCAGGCCGGCCTGCGCCAAGTGGTAGGCAAGGAGGGCGCCGGCAGGACCGCCGCCGGCAATGACAACATCGTAGCGGTCACCCATCTTGTCGACCCCCGCAACGCGTGTACGGCGTGCTTTCAGTTGCTCAGACTCTGGATGGGGGCGGGAATGCGCCCGCCGCGCCGGACGAAATCACGGGCGCCGTAGCGGTTAAGGGGGAGAACCGGCGCGCGCCCCAACAACCCGCCGAACTCCACGTAATCGCCGGGCTTCTTGCCGGGGGCGGGAATGATCCGCACGGCGGTCGTCTTCTGGTTAACGACGCCGATGGCCACCTCGTCCGCAATAATGGCCGCGATGGTCTCCGCCGGCGTGTCGCCGGGAATAGCAATCATATCCAGGCCCACCGAGCAAACCGCGGTCATGGCCTCAAGCTTCTCGAGGCTCAGGGCGCCCGCGGCAGCGGCCCGCACCATACCCGCGTCCTCGCTGACCGGGATAAACGCACCGGAAAGGCCTCCTACGTAGGAAGAGGCCATTGCCCCGCCCTTCTTTACCGCATCGTTAAGCAGGGCGAGCGCGGCGGTGGTACCCGGCGCGCCGCACCTTTCAATACCCATCGCTTCGAGAATCTCGGCCACGCTGTCGCCCACCGCCGGGGTGGGCGCAAGCGAAATATCTACAATTCCGAAGGGGACACCAAGACGTTCCGCGGCCACGCGGCCAACCAGTTCACCCATGCGGGTTACCTTGAACGCCACCCGCTTCACCGTCTCGGCCAGCCGGCCCAGGTCCGCGCCAGGCATCTTTTCGATGGCGTTCTTGACAACACCCGGGCCGCTTACACCGACGTTGATGACGCACGCAGGCTCGCCGGGGCCGTGAAAAGCACCCGCCATAAAGGGGTTGTCTTCCGGGGCGTTGGCGAAAACCACGAGCTTGGCGCACCCGATGCCGTCCCTGTCGGCGGTGCGCAAGGCGGTTTCTTTAATAATCTGCCCCATTAAACAGACGGCATCCATATTGATGCCCGCCTTGGTGCTGGCCACGTTTACCGAGGCGCACACGCGCCGGGTGGCGGCGAGCGCCCGGGGAATAGTACGCACCAGGGTCTTCTCTCCCGGGGTAAACCCCTTCTGAACCAGCGCGGTGAATCCGCCGATAAAGTTTACACCCACCGCCGCCGCCGCCCGATCCAGCGCCTCGGCTATGACGAGGTAGTCTTCCTCGCTTTCGGCCTGGTAAACGAGGGATACAGGTGTGACGGCGACCCGCTTGTTAACGATGGGAATGCCGTACTCGCGCTCGATCTCGTTGCCCACACGCACCAGGTTGGCGGCCGCCCGCGTTATCTTGGTATGGATCTTGCGGGCCGTGGCCCTGGCATCGTCCGCGGCGCAGTCGGCAATATTGATCCCCATAGTAATAGTCCGCACGTCCAGGTTTTCTTCCTGGACCATCTTGATCGTCTCGAGTATTTCATCGAGGGCCAGCATCCACCAAGGCGCCTCCCGTGGTTCGTTATCTTTTAGAACTTCTAAACCCGGTGCATATACAGGAAAGCATCCTCGTGCTGGGCATCGATCCGCACGCCCAACTCTTTTCCCCTGGCGTCCAGCTGGGCCTTCAGCGTGGTAAGGTCCACCCGGCTCCCGCTCATATCGGCGATCAGCACCATGGCCAGAAACTCCTGCAAAATCGTCTGGCTGATGTCAAGGATGTTTACGTTGTTTTCCGCCAGCACCTGGGCGACGCCCGCGATAATACCGACCCGGTCTTTCCCCAGCACGGTGACGATAATGCGGTTCGACCTGCCCAACGTTTCACTCTCCTACCTTTTTCTTCCCTTCCAGGCGCTTCAAATCGACCCAAAGGGGGCTGGCGTTGAATATGGACGAGTAGGCAATGCCAGACACCCCAGAAAACATGGCCAGCACAAAGTCGCGGATGGTTGTCCCGCCGAGGAAGTAGAGGGCAACCAGCATGAACAGGACGGTCAGCACCGTGTTGATGGAACGCGCCAGGGTCTGCCAGATGCTTGCATTGACAATGTCCTCGATTTTTTCGCCCTGCTTGGCTGCGCGTAAGTTCTCACGAATGCGGTCGAAGATAACAATGGTATCGTTAATCGAGTAACCGATGACGGTTAACACGGCGGCAACAAAGGGGCTGTTAACCTCAATCTGAAAGAGCGAGAAAATACCCACTGTAACCAGCACGTCGTGCAAAACGGCGGTGACCGCGGCAATGCCCTGTCTGAACTCAAACCGCCACCAGATGTACAGGATCATCAGTACCGAAGCCACGGCCAGAGCCGCGATGGCGCGCAGCATAAGCTCGCGGCCGATGACCGGCCCCACCGCCTCGTTGCGAAGCACCGTCAACTCACCGATCTTGCTGCGCAAATCTTCGATTAACTTGCCCGACGCATCCTCGCTTAAGAAAGGCGTCCGGATAATAAAGGTGCCCGGCCCCGACTGTTGGATGGGCACACGTTCCAGGCCGTGCCCGCGGAGCACGGCGCGCACTTCGTGGATAACGGCCGGTTTTTCAAAGCGCACCTCCATCAGGTTGCCGCCGGTGAAGTCGATACCCAGGTTGAGCCCCCGGGTAAGGAGCGAGATGACGCCCGGAATGATTATCAGCAGCGACAGCAGGTACCAGTAGCGCCGTAAGTTGATAAAGTGAAAACGCATCCGGTTCCGCCTCCTATGCCCCGTACAAAAGTTTCAGGTTCTTCACCGGCCGCACCCCGGCGACCAGGTGCAGCAGGTAGCGGGTGAAGCTGATGGCCGTAAACATGCTGACGACGATACCGATGCTCAAGGTCACGGCAAAGCCCTTGATCATCCCGGTGCCCAAGAAATACAGAACCGCAGCCGCGATGAGCGTGGTGACATTGGCGTCAAGAATGGTAATAAAGGCGCGCTTGAAGCCCACGTCAATCGCCGAGCGCAGCGTGCGGCCGCTGCGCAATTCTTCCTTTAAACGCTCGAAAATAATGATGTTGGCGTCAATGGCCATGCCCAGAGAGAGCAAGAAGCCGAAGATACCCGGCAGGGTCATGGTTACTTTCAGGGCCGCGTAAATCGTTAACACCAGCAGGGTGTACGTCACCAGCGCAAAGTTGGCCACCAGCCCGGGGAGGCGGTAGTAGCCGAGCATAAACACCAGAATGGCGACAAAACCGGCAATGCCCGCTCGGATGGAGCGCGCCAGGGAGTCTGCGCCCAGGGTAGGCCCAACGGTGCGTTTTTCCATGATCTCCAGCTTCACCGGCAGTGCACCCGAGCGCAAGAGGACCGCGATGTTGTGGGCTTCCTCCAGGCTGGCGTACCCGGTGATCCTTCCCTTGCCGTCGGGAATGGCGTCCTTTATGATCGGGTTTTGCAAGAGTTTCCCGTCCAGGTAGATCCCCAGCGGCCGGCCGATGTTAGCCGCGGTAAAATCCGCGAACCTCCTGGCTCCTTCCGGATTGAAGGTAAGGTTCACTTCTGCCTCGCCCGTAGTGGGGTTTATTGCTTCCTGGGCGTCTTTAAGGTCCTTGCCGGTAACCACCACGCGCCCGTCCTCGGCTTTAAATTCGAGAAAGGCCGGCTTGATCAGGGTGCGGACGACCTCGTCCGGATCCTTCACGCCGGCAACCTCGACAACAATCCGGCGCTGGCCCTGCTCCTGGATGACGGGCTCGGTAACGCCGAACTGGTTGATACGATTCTCCAGAATGGCCTTGGCCCGCTTGACGGCGTCCGGGGTTACCTTGGTCTCGGGGGTATCAACCGCCTCCAGCACCACGTGGACGCCGCCTTTCAAGTCCAGACCTTGCTTGATGTTCTTGGTAATAGGCAGCCACGGGATGGCGGGGGTTGGTGACTTTACGGAAAGCACCCCGTAAACGGTTACTACGATGACGACCGTGGCAATTTTTAAGAGATTACCCCACTTCATGAAAGTTCTCCCCTACAAGAGTTTAGCCCCGTTGATCACCAGCTCAAACTTGGAATGCAGGTAGTCGGCGGCCCGCCGGCAGAGGGCCATCCGCGTCAGGAAAATCTCGAAATACTCCATGACCGGGCATATCTCGATATCGATGGTTAGCTCCAGGGTGATGGTCCGCCGGTCTCCGTGCACCCACAGGAACGAATGCTCTACCGCGTAATTCACCCGGTCGTGGATGTCGAACGTGGTTATATCCGGATTGCGTACGCGCGAGCGGTGCACGTCCGACTTATCGGCTAAAATCAAGGCTGCCGCTACATTGTTCACGGGCTGCCCGTATTGCTCTTCGTGGTTGGCGATGGCGGAAATAACGGTCGCCACCTCGTCCGGGGGCATGCCCATTTGCGACAATACGGTGTACGCGATCAGGGCCCCGGAAATGCCGTGGTCGTTACGGCTCACCACATTGCCTATGTCGTGCAGGTAACCGGCAATAGACGCGAGTTCGGCATCCCGCGCCGGGTAACCCAGGCGTTCCAGTATGTTGCGCGCGATGCTGGCCACCAGGTTGAGGTGCCGGTGACCGTGCTCCGTGAACCCGATTACACCGAGATACTGGTTTCCTTTGCGGATGAAGCTCTCAATAACCGGGTTCCTTTTTACATCTTCCAGCGTGACCAAAACGCTGCCTCCACCTGCTCTTCACTTTCTCGCGGTTCGTTTCTACTCTTCTTCCGCTTCGTCGCCCCGGCGTACAACCTGAGCGATCGACCCGCGCAGAACCTCAATACGTACGTTGTCGGCGACCCGTAGAATTACCGAGTTGTCCTTGAGTTTGACGATTGTGCCGAAAATGCCGCCCGCAGTTATTACCTTATCGTTGATCTGCAGGTTCCTGACCATTTCCTGGTGCCGCTTCTGCCGCACCTGTTGCGGCCGGATAAGCAAAAAATAAAGTAAGGCGAAAAGGCCTATTAAGTAAAGAATCGAAATGGCCTCCGAGCTCAACTTCACCCCTCATTGCCCCCCCTTTCTTTGCAGGTTGTTTAACATATTCGTTTATAATACATAAATGTCCTCTTTGGTAGCGTATTTTCATCCTTCCAACGTAATCGGAGCCAAGAATTGTTCTTTAAAACCCGCAAAATACCCGCCTTTAATAGCCGTCCTTATTTCTTCCATGAGGTGTAGAATGAAATGCAAGTTGTGGATGGTCGTGAGGCGCAGCCCCAGGATCTCCTCCGCCTTGAGCAGATGATGCACGTAAGCGCGGGAATAGTGGGTGCAGGTATAACAGCAACAGCCGGGGTCTAGCGGCTGCCAGTCGCGCGCGTAGGCGGCGTTGCGAATCACCAGCTTCCCGTGGCGGGTAAAAACGGCACCGTGGCGCGCCATCCGCGTGGGCAGCACGCAATCGAACATGTCAATGCCGTGGGCCACCGCCTCCAGGATGCAGTCGGGCGTACCCACGCCCATGAGGTAGCGTGGTTTCGCATAGGGCAGGTGAGGGATGACCTCCTCCAGCATGGCATACATCAGTTCTTTAGGTTCACCGACGCTTAGCCCGCCGATGCCGTACCC
>DMDP01000106.1 GCA_003445475.1 Peptococcaceae bacterium
CTTCTCTCCTTTCCGCCGTCTCAAGGCGCCGCACCAGGTTATTCTTTTCCACTACGGGGAACGGCGCAATGATCAGCGTGGATCCGCTGGCCGACTGGTCGTGGACGATACCGGGTACGTGCTTCCGGTATTCCTGCTTAACAGGTACCACGTACCGTCCCTCACGGATGGTCACAAGGGCGTCCTGAAGGTATTTCCGGTTGGAAGGCAACCGTACAAAACGTTCGAGAACCTCCTTTATTTCGACGCGGGCCCGTGCAAGGCGGCTGCGTATACCCGCAAGTTCGGTCGAAGCGTTGTCCTGTACTTCGCCGCCCGGAAGAACGGTCCGCAGTATCCTGCGCTCGAGTTCCCGCAGGTCGGCAATCTTTTCGGCCACTCCGGACAACAAAGGATAATGGGCCTTGCGCGCGGCAAAAAACTTCCTGATTCTCGACGAAGCAGCCAGCGTTTCGCCTACCTGGTAAAGGGAGATCCCGTCCAGAATGCCCCCCTGCGCCGCACGATGCAGGACCTCCCTGATATCGTGCCAGCCATACGGCTCAAATGAGGGTTCAAGGCGATGAAGGCGGGTGGCCTCCGCCGTCTCTTCCTGCAGGCGAGCAATAACCGTTTCATCGGTTGAAGGACAGAGCGCCTCCGCGTGTTCCCTTCCCAGGGGCGAACCCGTTGCCGCGGCGAGGCGCTGCCTTATTTTGTGGAATTCGAGCCGGGCGAGAGCCTTAGCGTCCATAGTCGTCTACCCTTTTTATAACACACCTCTAAAATAATGCCCCCTGGTAATACCTCCCGGGCTGAGCGCGCTAACCTGCCGCCACTCCTCTTCCGAAACCCCGTCGCGACCGTTTACCGCCTCTTCGCGGGCGCGCCGGTACGCGTTGACGATTCGCGTAGCGTAGGCAGGTGTTTTCAGACGCAGGTCGAGTCTCAGGCCGACCACGCCGGCAGCCAGAAGGTCACCAAGGTGATCCAGCATGCAGAGGTCTTTAGCGTTAAATATGTGCATCCTGCAGGCCTGGTCAAAGGCGATCGGGAAGTCGACGCCCATGCGGTCGCGGAGGGCAAAGGACGCTCCGTGGCAAACACGGGAGCAGCCTTTTCCCCCGGTTAAGCCACCGGCGACGCAGTATTCCGAAACCATTATCTCAACCGCGCCGTGTGCGATCACCTCGACCGGCAGGGGCGCGTAGCGCACAAGATACCTGACCTGTTCTAAAGTGAGTTCGGGCGAAAGCGTAACCTGATGAACACCAAGCCGGCCAAGGAGGACAACCGTTTGCACGTTGAAGATGTTGAGCGGGTGGTCGGCGTATAACGGCAAATTCTCCTGCCGCAGCAACGCGAGTAAACCAAGGTTTCCGCTTAAGAAACCCCCGGCCCCCTCCTCGCAAGCCACGCGCGCATGCTCTAGGCATCTCTCGATCTCGTGGTCGTGAACTATGCGCGGCGTCCAAAAGACGAACTCCGCGCCCGCCTGGCGGCACAGGTGTACGGCTTGTTTAAGTACTTCCGTGGTAACGGGGCCGACGTTACCCAGGCCCTCGCCGGGAAAGTAGATCCGCTCCGCCCCGGCAGCCACAGCCGCCTTAAGCACGTCGATAGTTCCTGCAGCCACGGCAAGCACGGGTTGTGCCCGTTGGAACCGTCCCTTGTACAATGCCGGGCCGGCTTCTTTAATCCGCTCTTCCAGCACGGCGTCCGGCACCGGCACGGGCCGGCTTTCAGCCGCTTTCCGCGCCGCCAGGAGCTCTATCGCCCGGCGCCGCAGTTCGTTAATCTCGCGCACCGGTACAATGAGGTCGCCTTGCAGGTCACACTCCAGGTCTACCAGATCGAAAGGCGTATTACCGAGCCGACCAAGGTGTTCGGCTAAGAATTCCTTGGTCAGGGGGCGTTTTCGGGCCGGCTCCGCCCGCACAGCCGTTTCCACCGTCACCGCCCGCCCTGCCGGGTCCGAGACGGTCACGCGCAGCGGTTCGCCCGGTCGCCCCACCACCTGTGCCGTAAGGGGAATCTTTTTCTGTTCCCGGGGCGAGGTAAAGGTAGCCCGCGCCCTCCGGAGGAGTTCCTCGTCCCAGATCTTGAAAACCCGGTCGCCGGGACGGATCGGTCCCTCTACCGGCACGTGCGCCACCACGCCGGCCGGCACCCGCGCTACGCTGCGCCCATTGGCAAAGAGTTTGCGAACCTCGGTCGATATCCTGCCACCTTCCGTAACCCAGAAATCGACCCCGTCCCCCACGCTAAGCGTCCTCTCCACTTTAACGGCGGCCACCTTCGCCTTTGGATCGTAAGCCTGCACACGGCCGAGGAACACGCCGCGGTTGTTGGGCTGCTTGTAATTCATCAGACCGGGCCCCAGGCGGCCGTAGAAGTAGCCGGTAGAAAACCGCCGGTTGAAGATCTGCGCCAGTTCTTCCGTTTCTTCCGGGGTGACGTAGAAATTCCCTTCAACAGCGCGGTCGATAAGCCGGCGGTAAATCCGCACCACGGTAGCCACGTATTCCGCCCGGCGCAGGCGCCCTTCAATCTTCAAGGCGTGTACACCGGTGGCCAGTACATCGGGAAGGCACTGGCTCAAATTGAGGTCGCGGGGGCTCAAGAGGTAGTAGCCTTTGTGCTCCGGTTCCAGAATGCGGTTGTCTCGGACGAGCGTATACGGAAGGCGGCACGGTTGCGCACACCGGCCCCGGTTGCCGCTCCGGCCGCCAACCATACTGGAAAACAGGCATTGTCCCGAATAGCAGACACAAAGCGCGCCGTGAATAAAGATCTCGAGTTCGAGCCTGGTACCGCGCCTGATAGCCGCAATCTGGTCCCGGTTCAGCTCCCGTGCCAGCACAACCCGTTTAAAACCAAGCCCTTCCAGGAGACGCACTCCAGGCAGGTTGTGTACGGTCATCTGGGTACTGGCGTGCAAGGGAAGTTGCGGTAGGATCAGGCGGGCCAGTCTGGCCAGGCCAAGGTCCTGGATAATAACGCCGTCTGCACCCTGGTTATAGAGGAACTGCAACAGGCGGACGGCGTCTTCCATTTCCCGGTCGGCAATCAGGGTGTTAACCGTAACGTATACTTTTACATCCCGCACGTGGGCATACTCAATGGCCCACGCCAGGTCTGCCGTGCCAAAATTCTCGGCCCCCGCACGGGCATTAAACGCTTTGGCCCCCAGATAAACCGCGTCCGCCCCGTTCTGGACGGCGGCCACAAGTGAAGCGCGGTCTCCCGCCGGGGCCAGCAGCTCGGGGCCGCAACGGTTTCTTTTGGTTTCACCCATCCTGCTTCTGCTTTCTCACCACCCGGATCAATCCGGCGCATGCCAATACCTTTATGCCCCTGGCTTCAAGTTCGTCCAAAAACAGGTTCATTCCCAGTGAGTCGCTGGCCATATGGCCGGCATTGATTACATTGATATGATTCTTCTCCGCCTCTTTGCGATGCTTCTCGTCTATGTGCATTACCAGTAAAGTCCCTACGCCGGCCTGCGCCAGCTTCCCATAAGCGTCTTCCGACCCGCTTGTGCCACCCGTCATGTCAACCAGGATCTTCCCGGCTCTTCGTTCCCGTTCACCGACGACCACTTCCGGTCCTGCGCCGTTTTTGGTCGCCGTTGCGTATTCCGGCAGCTCCCTCAGCAGCTTGAGAATATCGTTCAGGGTCTCCGGCTTTTTCTCATCCATCAACGCTTGTAGAAAATGGGTCACCAGGTTATCCGCCGCCGTGTGCACGCACATGAAGGGGATTTCCAGGAGGCGGGCAGCGTCCACGGCCCGGTTGTGGTTAAGCGGTAACAGTCCCCGCTTAACCTCGCTTATGCGCGACGCCATTATGCCTTCCGCGACGTTGATCGGGACGCCGAACCGCGCCAGGACGTCCTCTTGTAAGTGCATGACCTCGTGCAGGGCGGCTATCGCCCGCCCTTCCGGATGGTGGGCAATTATGAGGTCTATGGGCTGACCGCGGCTACGGAGCCGCTCGGCCAGCAATACCTCCCCCGTCTCGATGTCGATACCGCTCAGGACGCAGTGGACCTCGTTTTCCGGATCCCCGCATAAAATGCGCGTGTCGCTGTACGGATTCGTAAGCTTCTCCCGGTCGTACCAGACCCGTTCTTCCGGTTTCAGTTCCTCGTACTTCTGCCGCGCGGCGGCCAGCACCTTCTCGACGCCTTCCCGCCCGCGCGGGTCGTGCTCTATCCCTTTCTCTATGGCCAGGCGGTAGATCTCGCCTATCTTCAACCTGCTTACCTCCTACCGTCTATTTTACCCTTTCCGTCTCGATTATCTTGACCAGTCCTTCGTAACTTTCTTGCAATCTGTGCAGTTCGTCGGCAATATTAATCGCCGCGAGGACGGCAGCCTTGGTAAGTGAAAGGCGGGGGTTGCGTTGCATTAACTCCCGTATCCGGCAGTCCACGTAGGCAGCTACCGTAACGATATGCTCACGGGGCAATTCGGCTTTAAGCGTATATGTCTCTCCGCATATATCCACCTGCACCCGGGTTTCCTCAGCGGCCATACCTTGCTTCCCCTCACTTACCCGGACCGGAGTTGCGCGCCCCAACGCGTTTCCGGGGCTTTCACGATCGCCTCCAGCCGTTTGTTAACCTCTTCTTCGGTCAATGTCCGGTCCGCCGATCTGAAACGTAATGCGAAGGCGAGGCTGTGGCAACCTGCCGGTATCCGCCTGCCTTTGAAAACATCGAAGAGATAAAGCTCTTTGAGTAAATCGCCGCCCGCCTCGCGGATCGTTTCCATCACCGCTGCCACCGGGACCTTTTCTTCGATAACTATGGCCAGGTCGCGGTTCACGCTCGGGAAACGCGGCAGACCCTTAAAGCGTGTCTCGCGCCTTTCCGGAACGACCTGCAGCAGCGTCTCCAGGTCCAGCTCAGT
>DMDP01000173.1 GCA_003445475.1 Peptococcaceae bacterium
AATCCTCGCCAGGACCGCCTTACCCTGTCGGTCGTCATGGAAATAGACGGGCGCGGGGAGGTGGTCGATTACGAAATCTTTCCCTCCGTCATCCGGACCGTGGAACGCATGACGTATACCGCCGTGCGCCGGATCCTGGTGGAAGACGACCCGGAGGCCAAGGCGCGCTACGCGCACCTCGTGGACACTTTCCGCGAAATGGAGACACTGTGCCTGACCCTTCGCCGCCGGCGCCTGGCCCGGGGGGCGATCGATTTCAGCATCCCGGAAGCGAAAGTGGTAGTCGATGACGAAGGTCGCCCGGTAGACATCCGGCGGGTTGAGCGAAGCATCGCCGAGCAGATCATCGAAGAGTTCATGCTGATCACCAACGAAACCGTGGCCACCCATTTTCACCATCTGGGGGTCCCTTTTATTTACCGGGTCCACGAGACGCCCGACGAGGAAAAGATCGCTGCCCTGCAGGATTTGCTCAGGACCCTGGGGTACGGCATCAAGGGCTTTCCCCGCGTTCACCCCGGCGCATTGCAGGAAGTGCTGGACCAGGTGGCGGGCAAGAGCGAAGAGCGCCTGGTAAACACGGTGATGTTGCGTTCCATGAAACAGGCGCGCTATGCGCCGACGATGCTGGGCCACTTCGGCCTCGCCTCGCCCAATTACACGCACTTTACCTCGCCGATCCGGCGCTACCCCGATCTTTTCATCCACCGCATCATCCGCGAGGTGGTTACCACCGGCGGCCTTCGAAGCGCCGCCGCCCTCCAGGAGATGCTGCCGGCGGTAGCCCGGCAGGCTTCCGAGAGGGAGCGGGTGGCCATGGAAGCGGAGCGCGAGGCGGTGGACGCCAAGAAGCTGGCCTTCATGCAGAACAAGGTCGGGGAGGTTTATCCCGGCATTATCAGCGGCGTGACGGCCTTCGGCCTTTTTGTGGAGCTGGAGAACACGGTGGAAGGGCTCATCACACTGACGAACCTTACCGACGACTATTACCTGTACGAAGACAAGGCCTACCGCCTGGTAGGTTACCGCACGGGGAAGGTTTACCGCCTGGGCGACCCCGTCACCGTGAGGGTGATCAGGGTCAGCCCCGAAGACCGCCAGATCGAGTTTGCGCCGGCCTGAGCGGCGAGCACCACAAAGCCAGGCGAAGTTTTGCAGCGGCCTAAGTAGTGCTGGCGCAGGCCGGGCACACCCCGTACAGGTTCAGGGCGTACCGGTGGACGGTGAACCCCATGACCTCGTCCGGGATGCTGATCTCGTAAGCGGGCAGGTTCAGGTCGTATACCCGCCCGCAGCGCGTACACAGGAAATGGGTGTGCGGCTCGGGGTTGGGGTCGACGCGGCGGCGCGCCGGATCGATGTTGACTTCCTGGAGAACGCCGGCATAAATAAGCGCGTCCAGAGTGTTGTACACCGTCGCCGGGGAAAGTGACGGGAACCTGGGCTTGAGGGCCCGGTAAATTTCCTCGGCGGACGGGTGCGAGGTATTGCCTTCCAGGAAGCTGAGGATGGCCAGGCGCTGCGGGGTCACCTTCAGACCGGCTTTGCGCAAGATGTCTATCATTAATGCCTCCTCCGTTTAGGAACCTGAATCGGGACTTTGCGTCTTGCTACCAAATTTTATTATAAAATCGTAAAAAGTATTAATACCTTTGTCAAGGTACCGAGAGGCCTGACGCGCGTGCTAAAACAAGCACGTAACGCCGGGAGGAGGTGGGCACGGGACGACGAATACAAACTATGGTTCCGTTTACCCGCGTGTAAGGAGAATGCCGGGTGGCAAGCCGCGACCTTGACGATATCGTGGCCAAAGTAGAGGCAGGTGAGCGGTTGGGAGCGGATGACGGTGTCCGGCTCCTGACGACGCGCGACCTGCTGGCGGTAGGCCGGCTTGCGCGGCTTGCTTGCCGGCGCAGGCACGGCGATCGTGTGTATTTCGTCGTCAACCGGCACATCAACCACACGAACGTTTGCGTCAACGGGTGCCGGTTTTGTGCTTTTAGCAGAAAACCGGGAGAACCGGGAGCTTTCACGCTGACTCTGGACGAGATCGAAGCCAAAGCTTTGGCCAGCCGCGGCCTGAGCATTTCGGAGTTGCACATCGTGGGCGGCCTCAACCCGGTCCTGGACCTGGACTATTACGTTCGCATGCTCAGGCGTTTGCGCCGTGTCCTGCCGGGGGTGCAGATCAAGGCGCTCACCGCCGTGGAAATCGATTACCTGGCCCGGCGCGAGGGCCTCACGGTAGAAGAAGTGCTGCGGGTTTTGCAGGACGCCGGCCTTGTGTCCCTCCCGGGAGGGGGTGCCGAGGTCTTCTCACCGCGCGTGCGCCGGCTGGTCTGCCCGCAAAAAATCAGCGGCGAACGCTGGCTCGAGATACACGCCGCGGCGCACCGGCTGGGCATTCGGACCAACGCCACCATGCTCTACGGCCACGTGGAAACGCCGGCGGAGCGGGTAGACCACCTGCTGCGGCTGCGGGACCTGCAGGACCGCACAGGTGGTTTTCTGGCGTTCATACCCCTGGCCTTCCAGCCGCGGCACACGGCCTTGAGCGCGTTGCCGGGTACCACCGGCTGCGACGACCTGAAAATGATCGCCGTCGCCCGTCTCTTGCTGGACAACTTCGCCCACATTAAGGCGTACTGGATCGGCATCGGTCCGGGGATGGCGCAGCTTTCCCTGCACTTCGGCGCCAACGACATGGACGGGACCGTCGTCGAGGAAAAAATATCGCATGCCGCGGGGGCCGACACACCCGAATACTCCACCCGGGAAGAGCTAGTACGTCTCATCAAGGAAGCAGGGCGCGTGCCGGTGGAACGCGACGCCTTGTATAGCGCGATTAGAGAGTATTAGCGGGAAATAAGAGGCCGGGAGGTTTTTCTCTTGCCGATCAAACTGGGACAGGTGGATTACCTGAACTGTTTGCCGGTTTACTACCCGCTCGAAACGGGGCAGGTTGCCCTGGACGTCCACATGGTGCGAGGCGTGCCCACCTACCTCAACCGGCTTTTTCTGGAAGGGCGTCTGGATGTCACGCCCCTCTCCTCCATCGAGTACGCCCGCCATCCGGACAAATGTATTATCCTGCCGCACTTGTCGATAAGCTCGGACGGGCGCGTTGGGAGCATCCTGCTCTTCAGCCGGGTGCCCCCCACCGAGCTTGAGGGCAGGAAGGTCTGCCTCCCCGACAGCTCGGCGACGTCTGTTGTACTGCTGAAGATACTCTTCCAGCACTATTACCACGTCGAGGCGGCGTACGAAACAACCTCCCCGCACCTCGACCTTATGCTCCGCCGGGCGGACGCCGCTTTGCTCATCGGCGACGACGCCCTGGCCGCGCACCAGCGGGTGCTGGGAGAGAACGCGGGTCTTTTCGTTACGGATCTGGGAGCAG
>DMDP01000180.1 GCA_003445475.1 Peptococcaceae bacterium
CTTCGATTTCATCTTGTGCAGAAAATTGTCACCGATGTTGCGCTTTTCTGTAGAAAATTTTACAATTAAAGTGTGCATAAGCCTTCAGTCGGCCCTGTAAGGAACCGCTAAAGGCAAAACCGTCGAAAGACGGTGGCGCAAAGCTATAGGGGCTAAAGTGGCTTTGCCACCAAGCCAGCCAGCTGCCGGGAACCAGGGTTGGATGACTGTTTGGACTCACGCAACCCTTGTCCGGCGTGAGTCTTTGTTTTTTGGATGAGAAACAGGCAGCACCGGGTCGGTGGGCTTCGGGAACTGAATAAGTGTCGCTGGCGGCGGCTCTGGCTGGCCATCTTGCGAGGGCCCGAGAGGCCGTGGAGAATAGCTCCGCCGGAGGACTGGGGGGAGAACAGGTGACCGGTCTGGATCCCGGTAAAATACTCTCGGATATCCTGGCCGATATTCTCCGGTCGGCGACGAGCAAACCGGCCGCGGCAACACCACCGGCTACCGCCAAAGCGCCTCTCACCGAAGCCACCGATGATGGACGTGTCACGGAAGTTTCCACCGACGCAGCCGGGAAGGCGGGAACGGCCTGGGTGCGCGGCGGCCGTATTTTTGTCCGCAACCCTGAGAACGGCGGCGCGCCGGCCGTACTCGTGCCGTCGTCGGGGCTCAGGGTGTTCCTCAACGGCGTGCCGGTAGTGGGGCCAACCGAAGTATGGGAGCAGGACGTAATCGAGTACGAGCCCCGGGTTGATTTTGTCCCGCCCCGCCTGGAAGTAGTTATAAGCCCTGACAACCTACTGGCCTCTATCGACATCGCCTTCGGCCGGCGTATCGAACACGTTTTGGACGACCAGGAGCCGGCGTCCCGTTTGGTTTTGCGCACGCGGCCGGTTTCACGCTGCACCCAGGAGCCGACGTTCGATCAGATAGTAAACCTTCTGGTCCAGGAAGGGATTACCTACGGCATTGATACCGAAAAACTGAAGCGAATTCTTCAGGAACAGCAAGAGGGGCAATTTGTAATCGCCCGGGGTACGCCTCCACAGCCTCCGGAAGACGAGACGGTGGAAATCCTGTTTAAAACGGATACGTACTTATTCCCCCGAGAGGATAGATACGGAAAGGTTAATTTTCGTGAATGCCAACGAATTCCAACCGTAGAAAAAGGCACGTTACTGGCCCGAAAAATTCCGGGCAAACCGGGGACGCCGGGAGTAGGAGTGCGAGGGGAAACGATTGAGCCTCCCCCGCCGCAACCTGTCAGACTCGTTTGCGGCCCGGGCACGGCACTGACGGATAACGGAACGGCCGTCGTGGCAACCGTCGGCGGGCAACCCACCTGCGACATCTACGGCCGGACGTACGTTTTTGGTGTAAACCAGCTCTATATCATCGATAGGGATGTAGATGTCAGGACGGGCAACGTCCGTTTCAGGGGGAATATTGAGGTCCACGGCAATATTAAACCCGGAATGATCGTTCACGCCACCGGAAACTTAACTATTCTTGGCGATGTCGATACCGCGCGGGTCGGTGCGTACGGTCGCATTAATATTGCCGGTTCCGTGGTCAACAGCCGCGTTATTGCGGGCTGCTCGGAAGGGGCCGCCTTTACCGATATGGCAGAAGATCTGGAACAGGTGTGTGAGCAAATAGCTTTCTTGCTCAACACGCTTGAACGGATACACGCGGATCCCCGGTTCTCTCGCCTGGGTATCAGTTTCGGGCAGCTTCTACAATACCTGGTCGACCTTCATTTTAGGAATCTGCCTGCGGCGGTGACCGATCTGCTTACCCGCCTGTACGATATCATCGCCGTCCTTCCGGAAGATACGCAATTCAAACTGGCCGACCTTGGTTATTACTTTAGGGGCATAAACTTGATGCGGTTGGAAAACATCGAGCAACTGCGCCTGCTTTATCGCGAACTCCTTTTTATCGCCGGTTGTGTTCGGCACGAGAACAGCATGCGCGCCGACCTGGTGCTGGCTTATGCTTTGAACAGCAAACTTGCGGCGTCCGGCAACGTCGTTGTTACGGGGCAAGGTTGCTACAACACGGACGTAGACGCCGGGGGCGACGTGAAGGTGTGGGGAACCGTTCGCGGTGGATATATCAGTTCAAACAAAGGCGCCGTTGTTTTAGGGGAAGCCGGTTCCGAGATAGGCATTAAGACGTCGGTGCGGGTGTCGGCCGGACAACACGTGTACATCGGGCGCGTTCACCCCGGTGTGCGCATTTTTGTCGGTAGGCAGAGAATACTCGTCAGCGAGCCTGCCAGTTACGTACACGTCTACTTTGACAGCCGGGGGCGCCTCCAGTTCAGCCACTTGCCCGTGATGACATAAGGTAACGGTACGCGAGTCCCGAAGGTAGATTCGATCCCGACCGCGTGCCGGCCTGGGGTTTCGTCTTTGGAGAATGACATCACAAAACCGCGGCGTGCGGCTATATGACGCTTGACAGAGAGGCCGGCTTGTGCTATTATTAAACATTGTCGCCGGTCTCGTGGTATCCTTTTGTCCCGTGCGACCCATAATAATTACCTGTATTATTTTACTTCCCAGGAGGTTCACATATGCAAGCTCGCGCCGCGGCTGAAGAGCGTCTTAATTTCGGTAGGCTACGCGAAGTGCTGGAACTTCCTGACCTTATCGAGGTTCAGAGGAAATCGTATCACTGGTTTCTGGACCACGGGCTACGCGAGGTTTTCCAGGACATCTCCCCAATTCAAGACTTCACGGGCAGCCTGGTGCTCGAATTCCTCGACTACAGCCTCGGGGAACCGAAGTACAGCGTCCAGGAGTGCAAGGACCGGGACGTGACTTACGCCGCACCCCTGCGTGTGCGGGTGCGCCTTATCAACCGGGATACGGGCGAGGTCAAGGAGCAGGACGTCTTTATGGGCGACTTTCCGCTGATGACCGAAAAAGGTACCTTTATTATCAACGGGGCGGAAAGGGTAATTGTCAGCCAGCTGGTGCGCTCGCCCGGCGTCTACTTTGACACCCAGCCCGACCCGTCGGGTAAGCACATTTACACCGCTACTATTATCCCCAACCGGGGTGCGTGGCTCGAGTTCGAGACCGACATCCAGGACCATACCTGGGTGCGGGTGGACCGGACGCGGAAGATACCCGTAACCGTCCTGATTCGCGCCCTGGGATACAGTTCCAAGGGGCAGATCCTGGAGCTCTTTGGAGAGCACCACAGCATCAAGGAAACCCTCAACAAGGACAACACGGATTCGCAGGAAGAGGCGCTGGTCGAGATCTACAAGCGGCTTCGCCCCGGCGAGCCGCCGACGGTGGAAAGCGCCCGCGCCCTTCTGGAAATGCTCTTTTTTGACCCCAAGCGCTACGACCTGGGCAACGTGGGCCGTTACAAGCTGTTCAAGAAACTGGGCCACGGGATACTTTACCGCTTCAAAGAAGACGACGGGCGCCGCGAGTTCGACCGCTACCTGCAGCAGGAGGTGCCGGCGAACCGCGAGTTCATCCGGGAATTGATGCCCGAGGATATTATCGCCACCGTCAGGTACCTGCTCAGGCTCGTGGACGGCGAGGGGCGCCCCGACGACATCGACCACCTGGGGAACCGTCGCCTGCGCTCGGTGGGCGAGCTATTGCAGAACCAGTTCCGCATCGGCCTGGCGCGGATGGAGCGGGTAGTCCGCGAGCGCATGACCATCCAGGACGTGGAGGTCATCACGCCCCAGGTGCTGATTAACATCCGGCCCGTGGTGGCGGCCATAAAAGAGTTTTTCGGCTCCAGCCAGCTTTCCCAGTTCATGGACCAGACCAACCCGTTAGCGGAGCTGACCCACAAGCGGCGTCTCTCTGCCCTTGGCCCCGGCGGCCTTTCCCGCGAGCGGGCCGGGTTCGAGGTGCGCGACGTACACCACTCCCACTACGGGCGGGTGTGTCCGATTGAGACGCCTGAAGGTCCCAACATCGGCCTTATCGGGTCACTTACCACCTACGCCCGGATAAACGAGTTCGGCTTCATCGAGACCCCCTACCGGAAGGTGGACAGGGAAAACCGCCGGGTCACGGATGAAATCGTGTACCTGCCGGCGGACGAGGAAGAACAGTACGTTATCGCCCAGGCCAACGTGGCCCTCGACGAGAACGGGTACTTCCTGGAAGACAAGGTCAACGCCCGCTACAAGGGGGAAATGCTGATCGTCGACACCGACGAGGTGCAACTGGTGGACGTTTCGCCCAAGCAGGTTTTTAGCGTGGCCACCTCGCTTATTCCCTTCCTGGAGCACGACGACGCCAACCGCGCGCTGATGGGCGCCAACATGCAGCGCCAGGCGGTGCCGCTCGTCCGTTCTGAGGCGCCGCTGATCGGCACCGGCATCGAGGCCAAGGTGGCGCGCGATTCCGGCGTGGTCGTGGTGGCCGAGGAGGACGGCACCGTGGAGCGGGTCACCGCGGACGCCATTTCCATCCGGGGTAAGAACGGGCAGCGCCGCACGTACAAACTGACCAAGTTCGGGCGCTCCAACCAGGGGACCTGCTTCAACCAGCGGCCCATCGTCTTTCCCGGGCAAGAGGTGAGGGCGGGGCAGGTTATCGCCGACGGCCCCTGCACCGAAAACGGCGAACTGGCCCTCGGGCGCAACGTGCTGGTAGCCTTCATGCCCTGGGAGGGTTACAACTACGAGGACGCCATCCTGGTAAGCGAAAAACTGGTCAAGGAGGACTATTACACCTCCATTCATATTGAGGAGTACGAGTGCGAGGCGCGCGACACGAAGCTCGGCCCGGAGGAGATAACCCGCGACATCCCCAACGTCGGCGAAGAGGCGCTAAAGGATCTGGACGACCGCGGGGTCATCCGCATCGGCGCGGAGGTGCGGCCGGGAGATATCCTGGTGGGCAAGGTTACCCCCAAGGGTGAAACCGAACTTACCGCCGAGGAGCGGTTGCTGCGGGCCATTTTCGGGGAGAAGGCCCGGGAGGTGCGGGACACCTCGTTGCGCGTGCCGCACGGCGAATCCGGCAAGGTCGTGGACGTTAAAATTTTTTCCCGGGAAAACGGCGACGAACTGCCGCCCGGTGTTAATCAGTTGGTACGGGTATATGTGGCGCAGAAGCGGAAGCTTTCGGAAGGCGACAAGATGGCCGGCCGGCACGGGAACAAGGGCGTTATCGCCCGCATCTTGCCGGAAGAAGACATGCCGTTTTTGCCGGACGGCACCCCCATTGAGGTGGTTCTCAACCCGCTGGGTGTGCCGTCCCGGATGAATATCGGGCAGATCCTGGAGACGCACCTGGGCTGGGCGGCCAGGGTGCTCGGCTGGAAGGTGGCCTGCCCGGTGTTTAACGGCGCCACGGAAGAGGATATCGTGGCTGCCCTGAGGAAGGCGGGCCTGCCGGAGGACGGAAAAATTATGCTCCGGGACGGCCGCACCGGGGAGCCTTTCGACAGCCCCTGCACGGTGGGCTACCTGTACATGCTCAAGCTGGCGCATCTCGTGGACGACAAGATCCACGCCCGCTCCAC
>DMDP01000069.1 GCA_003445475.1 Peptococcaceae bacterium
GCAAGTGCCGCACCGCAGGAAACCGCGTAAGGAGGCATTAACCATCGCTCGCAAAGAGCTTATCAAGCAGATCGTAAGCGCAAGCGGTATACACGGCGACTGGAAGCAAGTGCTGCTGACAGCTGCCCTGGCGCAACGACTTAAAGAACTAATTCTTGAGTCGCTTGATAAAAAGGAGAACGCTAAATTCAAGAGCGAAGGGGACTTCTCAGGGGTCCTGGAGATTCTCGAGGAAACAATAGCCCGAGGCGACGCCACGCTACAGTGCGGCATTTCGGACGCCGACATTTTGCGCATTCTCGATGACGAAAGCACCCCTGCTCTGTTTATCGTCACCTCTCACGACCCCCATGAGTTGCGCAACTTTGCCCACCGGCTTGGAGACAAGGCTTACGAGCGACGGCGTCAAACGGGACGCATCTTTCCGCTGGTTTCCTTCATTTTTGACGAGGCCGACGAATTTGTGCGTCAGGATACCAGCGGGGACCACGAGAGTTACAAGCGGGCGCGGGAGATTGCCCATACGCTGGCGCGGCGCGGGCGGAAGTTCGGCCTGGGGCTCGGCTTGGCCACGCAACGCATCCGTTACCTGGACACAAGCATTATGGCGCAGCCGCATACGTATCTGGTGAGCAAGCTGCCCCGGAAATCCGACCGGGAAGGGGTGGCCGAAGCCTTCGGCATCCCGGAAGAGATGTTCCGGCAAACCTTTACGTTCACTGCCGGCAACTGGCTCTTGTTAAGCCACGACGCAGCGGGGCTGAAGGCCGTACCTATCCCGATAAAGACGGAGGATGCCAACGAGAGAATAGCCCGGTTCCTTGAGAGCTTTTCGTCGGCAGACGCAGCCCCGTCTGGTTCCACTCGGGGGCGCCAGCCGGATCAATCAAGGCTCTTTGTGTAGCCGGCGCATGGCCTCAAGGTGGGCCATATGGTTGGTATAAAAGTTATGCAGGGACTGAAGTACGGTGGCCACCTCCTTCACGCCCTGCCGGTTTTCGAGGAGTTCTTCCGGCGCGTGCCGGTGGCAAACGGGGCAGGTGCAAGAGGAGGGTGGCTGCATTTTTTTATAGGTGCCGGTTGCGGGATCGTAAATCTGGCGGTTCCTCGCCTTCACCACATGCAGGTTCGAGTCGAACGAGGTGAACCCGTACCTGTGCAGAAAAACAGCCTTTCTGTCGGCGGCCCCAAAAGCATGCAGTGGGCGCCCTTCTACTCCCAGCGTGGCAAGTGTCTTAGCCAGAGAACCGGCCAGGAGTCCCAGAAAGCCGTAGTTGGTTACTGGCACGAGCGAGCCGACAGCGAAACCGCCGAAGCGCAGGCCTGTCTCCGCCTCGGCGCGAAGTAAATATTTGATTTGCAGGGCGAACGTGCGTGCGTAAAACGCTGCCGCCCTCTCCTCGGATACCGTTTTGCCTATAGACCCCGGCGGTGGTCCCAGCGGGTGAATGACGGCGAAAAGAAGGGGTTTCGGACCGGGTGTGCGGGCGTACAATTCCAGAGCCGTGCGGGCGCAGGTGAGATTGAACAAGACACGCCGCGACTTAACCCGGTACGGGAGGTCAAATTGCATGACGCGGTCGAGGGTAACGATAATGTCGGGTTGTAGTTTGAGCTGGGTGCGCAAATGGAGGCACTGGGCGAGACGGGCAAGCAGCGCAAACCTTACCCTGTCCCATTCACTTTCCTGGCTTTCCAGCCTAGCGACGGCGAGCATCAGGCCTGCAAAGCGGCGAATGGCTGGAAACGGGGATCTCAGAAGGCGGGCCAGCTTGTCAGGGTGGCCGAAGCTGAATCCGCCCGAATCGAGCATAAGGAGCCCTCGGTACGGAAAGGATCTGTCCAAGTTAATGTACGAGTGGTAAGTTTTGTACTGAGGTAGGTTGGTTTGCAGAACTTTTTTCCCGACGTGGCGGAAGAGACTCGCCATGTGGCCGCGAAGACCGAGTTGGCACATTTCCCGTACGATGGCGGGATCAGCGCAGTATACGTCGTACGTACTGATCAGGATGTTGAGAGAGCGCCAATCGTCCGGAAAGTACATTAGCTTCCGCCATTGGTTACCTGAAGGGCTGTAAACGGCGAACATAGTCGGGTTGGGGAGAAAGCACGTCCCTCCGGGAGCGGTGAAAGTCCACCCACTGCTCCGGCGGCAAACTGACGTATCCACGAAAACCTCCGTCCATGCTGTAGAAGGTGATGAGGAAGCCGTGGCCTGTGGTGAGAAATTCGCGCACTTTTCTCGTAATCCTCTCGACCTGCTGCGTGATCCTACCGTGGAAAGGCTGGTGGATGAAATCCTGGACACTTATGTTCCAAGCGGAAGGTTACTCCTGGTGCTGCCCTGCTCTGCCCGGAAACCTTACGGTAGCAGTCCGAGCCAGCGGCTCTACTGGTGGGCCGCCAGACAGGCTGTACCGGAAGAAGGAATTCTTGAACGGGCCTCGCTTTCCGGTATTTATGGCATTGTACCGGCGTGTTTTGAGGACCGGGTGGCAAACTACAATTTTAACCTCAACCGTGCCTGCTTCACGCAGGGCAAGCACGAGGAGATTGTTGAGTTGCTTGCCGACCGGGTCTGCCACTTTCTCAGCCGTCACGGCCAATCGTTTGAAGCTATAATCGCTTACGGGCGTGAAAGGTATTGGGACGTAATGCAGGTAGTAGCATACCGCTTGCAAGTTGGCAATTTGTGGGTGGTTCCTCGTAAGGGAGCATCGTTGAGAAGAGAGGGCCTGGACGAACTCCAAAGATTGCTGCACCGGTTGGCCGGCAAACTTTGAGGGCCAGGCTGGCAACGGGCACGCCCGCCCTTATCCTTGTTCAGGCGGAGAACCAGCGCCTGGCGGCAGAGGAATTTGACGCCCGGGGCGCGGCGGTGAACCTCGGGTGGGGTCACGAGGCGGGCAAGGATGACATAGCAAACTTGGTCACGGCCCTGGCGCGGGATGCCGAGCGTCGGCGGCGGATGGGCGAGGCGGGGCGCGCCATCTTTGACGGAAACGGCCCCGCCCGGTGTCTGGATGCGATCGAGGAGCAGATCGCCTCCTGAAGGCCTTTTACCGCTTCGCCGCGGGTTTGCTAGAAGTCGAACGAATAGTACACGGCGATGCCCTTTTGCCGGGCGTAGTCCTCCACGTCCGGCTGGCTGATCATATAGGTGACCAGCACGGGGAAGATGGCGTCAAAAACCCCCTCCAGCCGCTTGAGCTTTTTGCTGATGAATGCGTCCACGTCCTTTTTTGAGAGCTGGCTCTTGCTTTCGCCGACGATGGTGTAGGTCTGCCCGTTTCTTTCCGCCCGGCCAAGGATGTTTACCTCGATGTCCTCGCCCCGGTTGTCCCGGACGAATTTCCGGGTGAGCCTGCCCTTTACCGTAAGACCGTGGTCCCGCTGCAAAAGCGCCGGCAGGGCCTTGAGGGCTGCGTCCTCCAGGCGGTAGCCCACCGTGGTGGCCAGGCCGCCCAGTTGCCGCCTGGTTTCGGCGTGCTCGCCGATGAGCTTCCGCAGTTCTTCTTCGGTGCGTTTCTGTGCCTGGGCCAGTTCTTCGACGCGCTGTTCGGTGCGTTTCTGTGCCTGGGCCAGTTCTTCGACCGCTGCTTCCAGGCGGGTAAGTCTTATCTCGCTCTGCCTCTGCGCCTGGGCCAATTCTTCAACGCGCTGTTCGGTGCGCTTTTGGGCCTCGGCCAACTCCCCCATTTTCGCGCCGAGGTCGCGCACGATTTCCTTGAGCTCGTTGAAGTCGCCTGTTTTCACCAGGTCGGTGTAGGCCTCGTGGATCACTTCCGCGAGAACGGCGGCCTGCTCCGGCGGGAAGACGGTTTTCAGTCTGGCGTGGACGGCTTCGAGCTGCACGTTTATCATCCCTTCTGCGGCACAACGCTGCGAGACCATTGTACCACCGCGGGGCGGGGGGCGCAAGACCGCGCGAGGCGGCACGCCGTCGTCCGCCCTGGTCCGCTATTGAATCGGACCTTGTGAGAGCGCATCTTTGCTGGTACACTTACATTACGGGCGATGCGCCCGGGGATGATGGTGGCTGTGCCCTTTCCGGCCGGGTTCGATGGCGGCATCCGGGCGTTTGAAGGAGGTGGTGGCCGTGCGCCTGCGCGAGCGTTTCGAGGGGCTGCTTTTCGCGGTGCTTGCCGCGGCCAAAGAGTTGTACGGAGAACGGCTGGTCACGCTGGCCGTGTTCGGCTCGGTAGGACGAGGGACGCCGCGGCCGGACTCCGACGTGGACATCCTGGTGGTTGCCAGGAATCTTCCCAGGGGGCGGCTTGCGCGCGTGGCGGAGTTTGAGCGGGTCGAGGAGCGGGTGGCCAACCTTCTGGAGGAGTTGGCGGGTGAGGGTATAACTACGTCGCTGGCACCGGTTATCAAGACGCCGGAGGAAGTCAACCGGGGGAGTCTCCTTTTTCTGGACATGGTGGATGACGCGCGGGTTCTTTACGACCGGGATGGCTTTTTCCGGCGGTTTCTGAAGCGCCTGCGCGCAAGACTGGAGGAGTTGGGGGCGGAACGCACCAGGTATGCAGGCACCTGGGTGTGGGTTCTCAAGAAGAAATACGTGCCGGGGGAGGAGTTCGGCGGGCTAAAGTGGTGGTAACGGCGGTGAAACGGGGTACCGTGCGCGACCCGGAATACAGGTTTGGCGTCGCGGCGTTGACGAGGGAGGTGAGGGCGTGAACAGCCCGGCACGCGATAAAGCGATGCAAGAGACGACCGTCGCTTACGGGGTCGATCAGGGTTGCGGGAAGCCACCGGGCCGGATGACGTTCGAGGAGTTCCTGAAGTGGGGCGACGAGGACACCTGGGCGGAGTGGGTGGACGGGGAGGTCGTGATCTTGACGCCGGCGGCGACAAAGCACCAGAGAATTGCCAGATTTCTGGGGGATTTCCTGGGCAATTTCGTTCTCTTGCGGCAGTTGGGCGAGGTCTTGCAGGCGCCTTTTACAATCAAGCTTCCTCCGCCTCTGGCGCGGGGACGCGAGCCGGACGTCGTATTTATCAACAGGGAGCGGTTACACCATTTGAAGCCCACCTACTTCGACGGCGCGCCGGACCTGGTGGTGGAAATAACCTCCCCTGAAAGCATTGCCCGGGACCGGGGCGAGAAGTACGTCGAGTACGAGGCGGCGGGTGTGAAGGAGTACTGGCTGATCGACCCCGACCGGCAGCAGGCGGAGTTTTACCGCCTGGGCGAGGACGGGCGTTACCGCCTGTTCACCGCCGATGCCGAAGGCGTCTACCGCTCCGAAGTAATACCCGGCCTCTGGCTCAGGGTGGCCTGGCTCTGGCAGGACCCGCCCCCGGCGGGCGTGGAAGCACTGAAGGAGTTAGGAGTAATCTGATGCGCGACGACCTTCCGGCCATCGCCGGCGACACGCCGTTAACGCCCGGCTCTTGGTGAAGATGGTCCGTTACTATCTAATGCACGTCGTTCGTCACCGGCGGACGGGTTTCTCCGTTCCTGTTCAATACCTCAAGGAATAGCCGTACCAGTTCTGGATCGAACTGGGTGCCTGCGCAGCGCACCAGTTCCCGCACGGCTTCTTCTGCCGTCATGGCTTTGCGGTACGGGCGGTCGCTGGTCATAGCGTCCCAGGCGTCGACGATGGCCAGAATACGGCATTCGATGGGTATTTCGTCGCCTTTGAGGCGCAGCGGGTAGCCCTCCCCGTTGTACCATTCGTGGTGTTTCAGGATGAGGTCGGCGATCGGGGCCAGGATGGGCGAGGCGAGGGCGATGCGGTGGCCGATTTCGGCGTGGCGCTGCATTTCGCGCCTTTCTTCCGCCGTCAGGGGGCCCGGCTTGAACAGGATATGGTCGGGTATGCCGACCTTGCCGATATCGTGGAAGCGGGCCAGAAGCCGGAGGTTGTCCAGGGCGGCCTCAGGCAGGCCGAGCGCCTTCCCCAGGCGCACGCTCAGGTCTTCGAGCCGCGCGGCGTGTCCCTGGGCGAAGAAGTCCCGCTCTTCCAGCGCGGCGGTAAAGGCCCGAATCAGGGCGTGCCGCACGGCGGCGCGGCGTTCGATTTTCGCCCGGTACATGAGGTCGTCCGCCTCTTTGTAAAGGTGCACCAGGGACGGCGAGGAACCCCCGGTGGTGGCGTGGCCGATGGACAGGCTCAGCGGCAGCAGCGGGTGGGCGGCGTTGTACTTTTCCACCGCGGCGGCGATGCGCCGTTGTGCCGCCTCGGCCGCGGCACGGTCCGTCTGCGGCAGGAGGACGGCGAACTCGTCGCCGCCGACGCGCGCGACGCAGTCGCCGGCGCGGAACGCACCCTGCATTATCTCGGCCGCCGCGCGCAGGTACGCGTCGCCCTGGTCGTGGCCGAGGGTGTCGTTGATGATTTTCAGTCCGTCCACGTCGGCGACGATAATGCTGACGGGCCGGTGGCGCGCCGCGTCCAGGCGCCGCATTTCCTCCTCGAAGTAGGCGCGGTTATATAGGCCGGTAAGGGGGTCGTGGAGGCTGAGAAACCGGAGTTGCTCCTCCATGTCCTAGATCGGAAGAGC
>DMDP01000161.1 GCA_003445475.1 Peptococcaceae bacterium
AGATTTCCCCTCGCCTGATGCGCAGGGAGACCCTGTCCACGGCGGTGAAGGAGCCGAAAACCCTGGTCAGTTCGTGAGTGGGGGCGGCGTAGTCCACCTAAACAACCCCCTTACCGGCCAGGAAAACGAAGACGTCCTCCATTGTGGGCGGGACCTCTTCGAGCCGGAGGATGTCGATGCCTTTGTCCGCGAGCAGGGCGCCGAGCGCGACCTTCGCCGCCTCCACCTCCCGGACCGCAAGGCGGTACCTGCCGCCGTAAGCCGCGGCTTCGATGACCCCCGGCAGGTCGCCGATAAAGTCGAGGTCTACGGCCTCTGCCTCCAACTCCAGGATCTTGTAGGGATATTTCTCCTTTAAGTTGCCGGGGGTGTCCACCGCAATGAGGGTGCCACAGTTCACGAAGGCCACTCTATGGCAAAGCTCCGCCTCGTCCATGTAAGCGGTGGAAACCACAATGGTTACGCCTTCGCCGTTCAACCGGTAGAGGATTTTCCAGAACTCCTTCCGGTACTCCGGATCCACACCGTAGGTCGGTTCGTCGAGAACCAACACCTCCGGCCTGGCCAGCAGGGCGCAGGTGAGGGCCAGCTTTTGTTTCATCCCTCCGGAAAGATGGTCGGCAAAACGTTGCTTGAATTCAATCAGGCCGGTCAAACGCAACAGTTCGTCGGCACGCCGCCCGATGGCCCTCCTGTCGAGGCCGTAGAGGGCGCCGTGGAAGTTTACGTTCTCGATCACCGTGAGGTCGCCGTAAAGACCGAACCTCTGGGGCATGTAGCCCAGTACCGGCCGTGCGTCTGGCCCTCTGCCGCTTGCCACGGCGTCGAAGGTGACGCGGCCCGCAGTGGGGGTGATGATGCCGCACAGCATGCGGAGCAGGGTTGTCTTGCCGGCCCCGTCCGGACCCACGACGCCGAAAATCTCGCCCTTTTCGATGCGGAGGTCGACCCGGTTCACCGCCGTTACCGCGCCGAATACCTTTGTGAGGCCCTGCGTGGTAATCATCCTGGCCACCCTTCAATCGATGACCACGTCCGCGGGCATGCCCGGCTTCAGGACGCCGTTCGCATTATCAATCCGGATTTTCACCGCGTAGACGACGTTGGCGCGTTCTTTCTTCGTCTGGACGGTTTTGGGGGTGAATTCACCCCGGGAGGCGATCTCTTCGATAACGCCGGTGTAGGTGTTGGGGCTGCCGCTGACCGTGAAACGGACCTGCTGCCCCAGCCGTATCCTGGGCAGGTCGTCGGTGGGGATGTAGACCTTGATCCACATGTCGTTCAGGTTGGCCACCGTGGCCACCGACGCCCCGGCGGTGACGTATTCGCCTTCCTCAAAGTTCCTGGTGAGCACGGTCCCGTCGATGGGGCAAACGATCTTGGTGTCCTCCAGCAGCGCCTCCGAGGCCTTCAGGACGGCAACGCTCCTCTCCAACTCGGCCCGGGCGGCCGCTATTTGCTCCGGGCGGCTACCGGCGCGCAGGAGGCCGAGCCTTGCTTTGGCCGCCTCCACCTGGTATGCGGCCAACTTGAGGGCCGTCTCCGCCTTTTCCATCTCGCTGGCGGGGATGGCTTGTTCCTGATGCAGGGTCACCGCCCGGGCGTGGTCTCTGGCGGCCTGCTCGTAGTTGACCTCCGCGGTCCTGAGGGCGACTTCGGCCTCCCTGATTTCCTGCTCCCTGGCACCCGAGGTCAGGTCGGCCAGCTGCGCCCTCGCCTTTAGGACCGCCAGGGCATCCCTTTCTCGCTGGGCGACCAGGTCGTTGCGGACGATGACGGCCACCACCTGGTTCTTGGCGACCGGCACCCCCGCGCGGGTGTTCAGAAGATAGTGCAGGGTTCCGGGGAGCTTTGCCCGCAGCTCCACCTGCGTGGCCTCAATGGTCCCGGTGACCTCAAGAAACGAGCCCTGGTTCTCGCCCGCATAGCGTACATATCCCCAGCAGGCGGCCGCGACCACGGCCAGAGTGATGAGCAGGGCCGCCATCCTTTTCTTCATGCCGGACCCTCCGTTCTCGGTCTTGCATGAAACTTTTTAAGGAGGGGAAACTGCCAACACCGAAATAGTTTCATTAGTGTCATCATGCTACCGGGCCATCGGCACCGTCAAGCATCCTTCTGCGGCGGAGAAGCGCCGCCGTGGCGGAGTTTACGGCCAATCTGCTCCTCCCGGCCCTGGGGTTGCTATTCGCCCGGGCTGGCGTGCGGCTGTGGCAAGGAATAGTGCGTTCCATCCGAGTCCGCAAGCTGTTCTTCGCGAAGATGCTGCCGGTGTACCGTCACGTAAAACTCCTGCAATACCTGCACGCCGAGGCAGCCGTTGCCGATTGCCAGAGTTCTGCGACCAGAGCCTTAGCCCGGGTATGCTTTTCCCCGGCCGAGGTATCGTGGGCATAAACCAGCACGTTGGTATCCACAAGCTGCCGGTCGCCATTTTTACCGCTCATAAAGATCGCTCCTGGTCCACGTGATATTTCCCATTGTTGCCAGGTCAAACTCGTCCAGCATGGCCAGGTGGCACTCCTTTGCCTTGCGGTACTCGTCTTCCCTCCGCGTGAGGTCCTCGACTAACTGGGTGAGAAGACCGGAGAGCGAGATCCCTCGCTCAATAGCGATATGTTTTGCCCGGCGCAGCACTTCCTTAGGTAGCGAGAGGGTAACATTCTGGTGCGGCGAATTCCCTTTAAGAAAACCGGGTGGGGAGGAGAAGAGGACTGATGGTGGATCTGTTGTTTGCACCGTTCGCACTCGGAGCGTTGCGGTTGGCCAACCGGGTGGTGGCGCTGCCGATGTATCTTGCCTATGCCACGCGCCTCGAACCTGCCGCCCACCTGGCCCGGAGGGCCGCCCGTGCGGGGGCTGGCGAAAGAGGAGTTGCCCGAGGTGGTCGCAGCCTACGCGGCGGCCGCACGCAGGGTACGGGAGGCGGGCTTCGACCTGGTGGAAATCCACGGCGGCATGGCCTACCTCCTGATGCAGTTCCTGTCGCCGCGCACGAACCGTCGGGATGACGAGTACGGCGGGCCCCTGGAAAACCGCGCCCGCTTTTGCCTGGAAGTGCTGCGCGCCGTGAAGCAAGCGGTGGGAGCGGACTTTCCGGTGGGCTACCGGTTCCTGGCCGACGAGTGGCTCCCGGACGGCTTCAAGCTTGAGGAGGCCCTGGTTTTCGCCCGCATGCTGGCCGCCGAGGGGGTGGCCTACCTTTCGGTGATGGGCGGATGCTACGATTCCATGGCTTTACCGGAGGTGGCGGAGCGCTCTGCACGGCCGGCCTACATGGTGGACCTGGCGGCTGCGGTCAAGCGGGCCGTGCCGGAGGTGCCGGTCATCGCCGCCGGGCGGCTGGCCACGCCGGAGATCGCGGGCCGCGTGCTGGCCGAAGAAAAGGCGGACCTGGTGGGCCTGGCCAGGGTCATCCTGGCGGACGGGGATTGGGTGCGCAAGGCCCGGCGCGGCGAACCGGTTGTAACCTGCGACCCCGCGTGTCATGTGTGCGAGAAGCGCGTGTCCAGGGCTCTGCCGGCAATCTGCCCCCGCTGGCCCCGGGAACGCCAGCGAAAGTGGCGCGAGTTGGTGCGGCGAGCGAAGTAAAATCAGGATCGAGCTGCCGCCCGTTGTACCTTTAATTCTTGGTGCTCGCCCGCCTTTTCCCAGGGGGAACTACGGAAGTACGGGGTGATCGAGTGATCAGGACGGAGAAGTTGTGCAAGCGCTTTGGTGCGCTCACGGCCGTTGACGGTCTCGACCTAGAAGTTCAACCGGGAGAGCTCTTTGGGTTTCTGGGGCCGAACGGGGCGGGGAAAACCACCACCATCCGCATG
>DMDP01000080.1 GCA_003445475.1 Peptococcaceae bacterium
TCCCACGACCTGCCGCGCAAGCTCGTCACAACCGGCGCCAGCGCGGCACTCAGCGCGGCGTCGTCCCTTCCGGACAGCGTCAGGCGCACCGCCCCCACCGGCAGGCTCGCCGACAAGAGCCCTCCTCCCTCCTGCCAGCAGAACTCGGTGCTACCGCCCCCGATATCAATCACCAGCGCCCGCTCCGGGTCTACGGGCAGGCCCGCAAGGGCTCCCTGCCGGCTGAGAATCGCTTCCTCCTCGCCCGACAGGACCCGCACTTCAAGGCCGCAGGACTCCCGCGCAAGACGCAGAAAAACAGCCCGGTTGGCCGCGTCCCGAACCGCGCTGGTGCCCGCAACCACTACCCTGCAAGCCCCCAGCGCCTCCGCCTCCGCGCGGAATCCCGCCACAACTCTTGCCGTGCGTTGCATGGCGGCCTCCGTGAGGATGCCCGCGGTTATTTCCTCACCCAGCCTGGTGGTAACCAGGGCCGTTTTAACCACGGCCAGCCGTCCGGTTGGCGCCACGTCGGCCACCAGCAACCGGGTGGAATTGGTCCCGATATCGATCACGCCAACGCGCACCTGCCCGTCCAACGCCGGCTTCACGCCTCCCTCTTGGCCATCTCCGCCAACTGCTCGTGGCACGTATCTTCGAGGCGGGATGGTTCTCCGGCCACCGCCAGCACGCGCTCAAGGATCGTAAAAAGCTGCCCCAATCCCCTGAATTGCACACTGTGGCCGGTCGTTACGTGCCGAACCTCACCCGTCCACACCAGCTTTTCGCCCTCTGCTTCCTGCCAGAACCGCACCAGAAAGCCGATACTCGGCTGCCGGACGTGGTACACAACGTCCCGCCTCCTTGATCCTCCATCTTTCTCTGCCCTTAATCGAGTTTCTCCGGCCGGCACCCCAGAGATTCCCCCGTGTACGACATCTTCACTGGTTTATTCTGCCCGCCGGGTCATATCTCCTGCCCCCTTTTGTCGATTCGGTCGGATTTTTTCTCGACACACTTTGACACCCCTGCCCGGCTCACGTCCCGCTTGAAAAACGGTTGACGCCGCACCGCTTTTTATCTATTCTTTTTGGGAGACCGTTACGCACATCGGGGTTATAACTTTGCAGGGAGGTTTTTGACACTTGCAGTTAAAACTGGGTCTACCCAAAGGCAGCCTGCAGGACGCCACCTTTGCGCTGTTCAGGAAGGCGGGCTACCATCTCACCGTCAACGGGCGGTCGTACTATCCCACCATCGACGACCCGGAGATCGAAGTAGTTCTCATGCGGGCGCAGGAGATACCGCGCTACGTCGACCAGGGCGTGCTCGATGCAGGGCTCTCCGGCCTCGACTGGATCCGGGAAAACGGGGTCGACGTGGTGGAGGTGGCCAACCTGGTCTACGCCAAGCAGTCCCAGTGCCCGGTACGCCTGGTGATCGCCGTTGCCACCGACAGCGATATCAAGACCGTACACGACCTCGAAGGCAAGCGCATCGCCACCGAGTTTGTACGGATCACGGGGCAGTTCCTGGCGGAGCACGGGGTTAACGCGCACATCGAGTTTTCGTACGGTGCTACGGAAGTGAAGGTGCCCAACCTGGTGGACGCCATCGCCGATCTGACCGAAACCGGGAGTTCACTCCGGGCCAACAACCTGCGCATTCTCACCACGATCCTGGAGTCCACGCCCCGCCTGCACGCAAACCGGCGTGCCTGGGAGGACCCCTGGAAGCGGGAAAAGCTGCAGAACTTGGCCACGCTGCTTCTGGGCGCCCTGCGGGCCGACGCCAAGGTGGGTCTCAAAATGAACGTATCTCAGGAGAAACTGGCCGACGTCCTGGCCATCCTCCCGGCCATGAAGCATCCGACCATTTCGCAGTTGGTGAACAGCGGGTGGGTGGCCATCGAGGTCATCATCGACGAAAGGCAGGCGCGGGACCTCATTCCCGCCCTCAAGCGGGCCGGTGCCCAGGACATTACCGAGTACCCGCTGAACAAGGTTATCCCGTGAAGCGCCAAGCCTGCGGGCGGGGGGCGACAGTTCAACGCCCTTCCGTGTGTCGGTTTAATGGTTCAGAAGGGGTTCCCCTGGCCCTGAAGTTCAGGCGCCTTACCGCCCGCGGGAGAAAATGATACAGCAGGTCGATGCCGGCCAGGATGACCACCGCGAGGGCAAAGCCGGCACTCCGCCGGGTACGCGCCCGCACCCTCGTCCACCAGCCCGGCTGTGGCTCAGGCACGGCCATCACCTCGTATGTATTCTACCACAACTCAGTCCCTGATAGTTGGATCGGGTGCAGGCGCCCCTTGTTCCGGCGCCGCCGGTACGGGAACTACCCGCGTCTCGCCCGGCTTCACCAGCCCGAGCTTTTCGCGGGCCACTTTTTCCACGTAAGCGTCCGACTGCAAGAGCTTCACCTTGTCCCAGAGGGCCTCGTTCTTTTTCCGGAGTTCCCTCACGCTTTGCTCCATGTCCGCGATATTTCGCTGCATGTACCAGAGCTTTCCCAGCTCCGTGGTGACGGAAATGGCGAAGTAGGCCAGCAACAGGGCCAGAAAGATGTACGGCAGTTTCGACCGTGCCAGGTTAAACCTGCGCCGCGCCTTCGCCCGGTTCATCGGCCCCCTCCTCAACCCCGAAGAGACCGAGCGGATCACCCGCGATCACAAGCACCACCTGGTACCCTTTGCTCCGGGCCCGGTTGTAGAGCGTGGCCACGGTGCTGGGGCTCAAACCCAGGCGGCGGGCAATGACCTCCGCGGTGTAACCCATTTCCTTGAGCACCACCACCTGCCGCTCGCGGTAACTGAGGCGCTCGGCTCCCCGGATTTCCATCTGCACCGGTGCTTATCCCCACTCTTATCCACAGTGTGTGTACAAAAGTATTACGTTTCTTCTACGTGCTTTTTACGTTTCCTGCCGATGCCCCAAAAAATTTTCACGCCTCTTTCCCAGAAGGCATACCCGCGGGGGCCGAGCGTGCGGCGGTAGGCCAGGGCGCCCAGGCCCAGCCCCAGAAAGATGTACCACCGGATCTCGCCCCAGGTTACGAGCAGCGAGAATCCGAACACCGCACCCGTCAGCACCACCCAGAAGGCGAGGTCTCCTATACCTGTACCCCACCGGCGCAGCCGCAATTCAGCCCTGACGGCGCGGTAGAAATCCCACCCGAAGCCGGCCCCGTACCCGAGAAGCATGCTGAGGAGAAAAGCAAAAAACTGTTCCCTCAAGGTCATGACCGGCCCTGGCCTCCAGAACGAAAAAGCGCCCGGCGCGCTATTTCAGAATACGGGACCACAACTTTTTCCCCGCGGCGCGCGCCCTGGCGCCCGCTTCACGGTAACGGAATGCGTGCAGAAAACCTTCCGCGACCAGCAACCCGTCTTCGAGGCTGAGCTGGACGATGTGCAAACCCTCGCCGGACAGGAGCACGTACCCCATGTTTGTTTCCAGGGCGATTTCCGTATCCGTGAAACTGTCCACGTGCTGCACGCCCTGGATCCTTATTTCCTTCCGGTCGAGAACCTCGACGCGGTGCACCGGCTGCGCGTTCAAGGCCATCCCTCCCGTAGGGCGCTTCAGTTTATCTTATGTGGGCGCCGCAGAAGGGTATGTCATGAAAAAAGAAAATGCCAGCCCCTCAGGATGCTCCGCTTAACTTAAGAAGCGGTAAAGGCTGGCCGCCTCGAATGCCGGTACGTTGTCCGCTATCTTCAAAACCTCGACCTTAATAACGCGCGCACCGAAAGAGATGCCGATTACGTCTCCCGGGCGCACCGCCGCGGATGCGCGGGCGACGCGCCCGTTGAGAGAAACCAACCCCTCGTCGCACATCCTCCTGGCCACGGTACGCCGCTTGACGAGGCGCGATACCTTCAGGAACTTGTCAAGCCGCAAGCTTACCTGGCGGTCGCGTTTCCTACTGCCTCGCGCAGGGACTTGCCTGCCTTGAATACGGGTACCCGGGAAGCGGCGATTTCGATCTCCGCGCCGGTCTGCGGGTTTCTCCCCTTGCGGGCCGCTCTTTCTCTTACCTCAAAGGTGCCGAACCCGACCAGCTGGACTTTGTCGCCCCGCGCAAGCGCGTCCCCGATGCTGTCCAAAAGGGCCATGAGTGCTTTTTCGACATCTTTTTTGGTTAGGTCCGTTTTTTCTGCCACAGCCGATACCAGTTCCGCTTTGTTCACCATAAACCCCTCCTCGAAAATAGTGAGAGATTTTTCGCCTTCTGATATTCGTTGCCAATTCTACTTTTCCTGCTTCATCGCCGAGATTTTCCAGGCTTTTTCCCTCTTTTTTGCCTCCTCCCAGAACGCATCCATTTCCTCAAGGGAGACCTCCCCCGGCCGCTTGCCCCGCGCCTTCAGCTCGTCCTCGATAAAGGTAAAACGGCGGACAAATTTGCTGATTGCCTGCCGCAAGGCGCCTTCTGCCTCCACGTTAACCAATCTTGCGACATTCACGGTAGCAAAAAGGAGGTCGCCCAGCTCCCTGGTTACCCGCTCCCGGTCGCCGGCCTCCAGGGCGGTGCGTACTTCGGTCAGTTCCTCTTCCAGCTTCGCGAGGGCGCCCCGGTAGTCGGGCCAGTCGAACCCGACCTGGGCGGCGCGTTCCTGCACGCGCTCCGCGCGCACCAGCGCCGGCAGTGTGCGCGGAATGCCGTCCAAGAGTCCCCCCTCGCCCCCCTTCTCGTCTTCCTTGATCTCCTCCCAGCGGCGCCGCACGTCGGCCGCGCTGTCTGCCCGCTCCGGACCGAACACGTGGGGGTGGCGGCGAAGCATCTTCGCCGTAATCCCGCGCACGACATCGGCCAGATCAAAATACCCCTTTTCCTCTGCTATCCGGGCATGGAAAACAATTTGCAGTAATAAGTCTCCCAACTCCTCGCAGAGACTATGCATATTCCCGCTTTCGATCGCTTCCAGGACCTCATAGGTTTCTTCCACCAGATACGGCTTGAGGGTGTCGTGCGTCTGCTGCCGGTCCCAGGGGCACCCGCCCTCCCCGCGCAGGGCGGCCATGAACGCCGCCAGAGAGCCGAGCGGGTATTCTTTGGGCTCCCCGGTCGCCGGTGGCACGTAGAAGGACGTAAGGTGGTC
>DMDP01000035.1 GCA_003445475.1 Peptococcaceae bacterium
TGTTCGACTGCCCCTTGGGATTGGTGGAGCGGAGCGCCACGATGAACTTGCCGCCGGGGGCCATCGCCGTGCCGCGGGCGAAGTCGACCTGCCCGCCGGTGCCGGCCAGGCTCTTGGGGCCGATAGTTTCCGCGGTGCACTGACCCAAAAGGTCCATCTCCGCGGCGCTGGTGATGGCGACCATGTTGGCGTTAAGGCTGATGATTTGGGGATCGTTGGTGTAGGAAACGGGCCGCATCTCGATCATGGGGTTGTCGTCCAGGAAATCGTACAGCCGGCGCGTGCCGACGGCGGCCGTGCACACCATTTTACCGGGGTGCAGGGTTTTGTACCGGTTGGTGATTGCCCCCGCCTCGACGAGGTCGACGAAGGCGTCGGTAATGATTTCCGTGTGCACACCCAGGCCTTTCTTGGCGCGCAAAGCCGCCGCCACCGCGTTGGGGATCGTACCCAGCCCCAGCTGGATGGTCGCACCGTCCGGCACCAGTTCCGCGATCTGGGCGGCGATGATTTCGTCCTCGGGCTGGGGCGGATCGAAGGTGACCTCGGGTAGCGGGCTGGTGTCTTCCACGATGATGTCCGCCTGGCAGAGGTGGATGAACCCGGCGCCGTGGGTGCGCGGCATGTTGGGATTGACCACCAGGATAACCGTGTTGGCCTTGCGGGCGGCCGTGGTGGTGTAGTCGACCGACACGCCGAAGCTGAAAAACCCGTGGCGGTCCATCGGCGAGACGACGCCCATAAAGACGTCCACGGTCACGTGTTCTTCGAAAAACCGCGGGTATTCCCGGAAATAGCCGGGCATCACGCCCGCCTGCCCCGCCTGCACGCCCGGCCGCAGGACACCATTGGGGAACCAGGTAACGTGGCGGAAGTGCTTGTCCATTCCGGGCTTGAGGTAGGTTGGCAGCGACAGCGGCAGCATCTGGTGGATGCGCACGTCCTTGAGTTCCTGCCGGCGTTCCACCATGGCCTCCAGCAGGCAGTGGGGTTCGCCGCAACCCAGGGGCACGACGACGTTAAACCCCGATTGCAGGCATTGCACGGCATCCTCCGGCGCCATCTTTTTCTCCTCGTACTGCTTTTTCAACAAATCTTTTTGCGCCCAAATCGGTCCTAAGTTGAACCAGGTCACGCGTACCAACCTCCTGGGAGACCGCCTGGGTTGCGCCTTGGCCTGATTGCCCGGCGCGGTCTCCTGGATGTACTTCATTCTATTATCACGCAAGGTAAAGGCGTGCTATGGAGAGCCTCCGCAAGTGTTTGTTACTATAGATGCTATTTCAATATGGAAACGAGAATTCCTCTGTAGTGACGACAAAAATCTTGTCACTAACCAGTAGCCTAGTTATAATAGTAGCAACAATTTCGTTTCCGCTTCCTTCTTTGGTGACAAGTCCCTTTACGCTGGGGGGTGGTGCCCGGTTACAGACGGCTCAAGCGCCTTGGGGCAAACCCGCAACAAACCGGCCGGACCCACAACAAAGCGGCATAATGTGAACGTACCCGAAGGGTACTAATGTTTTACGGTACCTATGTGCATCAGTTCACAACCGGCAAGCACCTTGGTGCGGCACAAAACCCGGTAAGGGATCGAAAAAAAACCGCAAGCGTAGTTTCCGCGGCGACAAAGCACCTTGGCGTGGTACAAAATCCGGTAAAGGGGAGAGATAGATGGAGATTTATCTTCCTATTGCGGGAATGCCGGTTAACGTCTTCCTGATCCTGGGCCTGGGCGCCCTGGTCGGTGTGCTCTCGGGCCTGTTCGGCGTCGGCGGCGGGTTTCTGCTTACACCCCTCCTCATTTTCGCCGGCATCCCGCCCGCGGTGGCGGCGGCGTCCGACACGAACCAGATCGTTGCCGCATCTGCTTCCGGAGCGCTGGCGCATAAACGTCTGGGAAACGTAGACGTCAAGATGGGGATTATCTACCTTATCGGTGGGGTTCTCGGAGGCACGGCGGGAGCGCAGCTCGTGCGCGTGTTGCGCGGCGTCGGGAACTACGACGTAACGATGAAAATCGTTTACGTGATTATGCTTACCCTTGTGGGCGGCTTCATGCTCATCGAGAGCATCAACGCCCTGCGGGGCAAGAAAAAGGAAGCCGATCCCAATAAGCCTTCCGCTTTCAAGCGCTTCGTCCAGAGACTGCCCCTGCAGACCGACTTCAAGGTCAGCGGCGTGCGCACCTCGATCATTTTCGTTGTGGGCCTCGGTTTTGTGGTGGGCGTACTTGCGGCCCTTCTCGGTGTCGGCGGCGGTTTCATCACCATGCCCGCAATGATCTACCTTCTCGGCATGCCTACGATCGTGGCCATCGGCACCGATCTGTTCCAGATTGTCTTCACCAGCATGAACGTGACCATCCAGCAGGCCATTGCCAACCACACCGTGGACGTCGTCCTGGCCATTCTCCTCTTCTGCGGTTCCACCATCGGCGCCCAGTTCGGTGCGCGGTTCAGCAAGCGGTTTCGCGGTGAGCAGCTGCGCATCATCCTGGCGGCCATTGTTCTGTGCGTTATGGCCAAGCTGGTCTTCGATCTCGTAACCACGCCCGAAAGCCTGATCACGCTTACCGCCGGGAAGGGGGGCCACTAAATGCGTGTTTTAAGGTTGTTAGCGCTGCTTGCAGGCCTTTGCTGGCTGTTTACGCCGCTCGCCGTGGCCGCCCCGGCGGTGACGGTGGAGCCGAACACCATTAACGTCGGCATTGATTTCACCGGCGCGCAGACCACGGTAAAGGGCACCGTACCGGAAGGGGCGCAGGTCATTATTAAAGCATCGGCCCCCGGCCACCCCATAGGCCTGAGCAAGAAGGGGCGCGTGGGCGGCCTGTGGATGACGGTGGAGTCGGTGACGGTTGACGGCATGCCCGGTTTCTACCAGGTGCTGACCTCCGCCGAGCTGAGCGCCATGCCGCCGGAGGTCGTCCGGGAGGCGGGCGTCGATCCCGACTTTGCCGCCCTGACGGCCATGGCCCGGGTCACCGCCAAACACGAGGAACAGACGGTGGTCCTCGAGGCTGCGGCTGCGGAGGACTATGCGCGCGGTCTGATCGACATCAACAGACAAAAGGGATTGTACAGCATACGCGAGGGCGCGGTCTCCGTGAACGGGGACCGGTTCGAGGCCGTGCTTGACATTCCGGCGGCGGTGCCGCGCGGGGATATCAAGATCGAGGTTCTTGCCGTCGGCCCCGACGGCACGGTTTCGGCCCTTGAACCCCAGGTGCTGAAAGTGGCCAGCATCGGGCTGGTAAAGGGTCTCGGCGAGATGGCGAGGACCAACCCCGTGGCCTACGGGCTGCTCGCGGTGGCCATCGCCCTGACGACGGGTCTGGTGATCGCCAACCTGTTCAAGTACCTGCAGAAACTGATCTTCAAGGACGAAGGCGTCAGCGCGCATCACTGAGCGGCGGGCGCCAGTCGCGCCTGTTAGGAGGTGGGAAGCCTGCACAAGGGGCTTCCCCTTTTGCTTGTGCGGTGGACCCGAAAGAATGCGGGAATTCTCCTAACAGAGAAAGGAATTTGTAGAAATAGGACGAAAATAGAGTAAATCAAAAGTACACGGGGGCGTTGCCGCATGCGGCGGGTACCGGTTGATTTCCTGCAGCCCGGCATGAAGGTGGGGCGTCCCATTTACAACTCCCAGGGGCACCTCCTTCTTGCTGCAGGCACCATCCTGAGCCGGCGCAACATCGCGGGGCTCAGGCGTCTGGGTATTCCTGCTGTGTACATCGACGACGGGCTCCTGCCCGATATTGTCGTCGAGGACGTCGTTCCGGACGCCGTTCGTATCGACGCCGTACGCCAGGTCCGCAGGCTCTTCGAAGCGGAAACCGAAGGCCTGCCCGTCGGCCGCGCGATCGTTAAGACGCGGCAAATAGCCCGGACGGTGGACGAGATCATCGATCAGCTTCTCGGCCAGGAATCCCTGGCCGTCAACCTGGTTGACATCAGGTCTCTCGACGACTACACCTTCGGCCACTCGGTGAACGTGTGCGTTCTCTCCCTCCTTACGGGCATCACCCTTGGGTACAACCGGGAGAATTTGTTTTTCCTGGGGATGGGGGCGATACTCCACGACATCGGCAAGGTGCGCGTTCCCCGGCGCATCCTCAACAAACCGGATTTCCTGACGCAAGAGGAGTTCGAGATAGTCAAGCAGCACACCGTCCACGGTTACGAGATCCTGAAGCGGTTGCCCGACATCAGTCCCATGGCGGCAAAAATCCCCCACCAGCACCACGAGCGCTACCAGGGACAGGGGTATCCTCAGGGTTTGCGGGGGCATGAAATCCACCCGTTCGCGCGCATTACCGCCGTGGCCGACGTCTTTGACGCCCTGACCGCTGACCGGGTATACCGCCCCGCCGTCCCGGTGCACGAGGCCTTTGAGATGATCGCCGGCTCGGGCGACTTCCTTTTCGACTTCGAGGTTGTGCAGGCTTTCCTTTATAATATTGCCGCCTACCCCGTGGGGACCATCGTGGCCCTGAGCAACGGCGAGATCGGGGCCGTGGTGGAAACCACGCGCGGCCTCTCACTCTGCCCGCGGGTTCGCATCCTTTTCGACGCCGACGGCGCCCCCGTAGAGGATGTGTACGAACGGGCCCTCGCCGAGGAGCGCAACATCACCGTAGTGCGGGTGGTGGACGAAAGCGAGCTCCGGGGCCTGGGCGGCGCCTGCGCCCGGGAGTCCTGAGGACACCGGCCGGCCCGGCGCTTTTGCCCGCCGCACCCCCGGGCCGTTCCCTCTTTTACGCTTTACCCTTGAAGGCCGGCCGAGCATAAATGGGGTCGCGCATTGAGGCGACGTCTGAAGGGCACACTAGTACCGGTTGTCACCGGTTTGCAATTACCCGAGACGGAGGCATGGTACTTGTGGACGACGTCAGGCGCAGGCGTGCCATCTGGCTTCTGATCGCGCTGGCGGCCGTGGTGGTGCTGGGCATCGCCGTTTCCCCGGCCGCGCGCAAGCCGGCACCCGTTTTCCGCCCGCAGGTCGTGGGGTATTACGTGGACGAAGCCGGTCCCACCGGCTCCCTGGGTTCGCTGCGCGAACACGTGCAGGAACTCGATGTCTTTTCCCCGCTCTGGCACAGCATTTACCCGGACGGCTCGGTGGACAGCAAGGTCAACCCCGAGGCCCTGGAGATCGCCCGGCGGGCGCGGCTCCAGATCCTGCCGCTTATCAACGCGGGCGAGAACGACGACACCTTTCTGCGCGATCCGGCCGCCCGCGACCGGGCCATAGCCGGCATCATGGAGGCCGTGCGGCGGTACAACTACGACGGCGTCTTCCTCGACGTTCAGCTCCTGCCGGAAAACGGCAAGACCTTTGCGGGCTCCCGGGACCTTCTGACGGACTTCGTCCGCCGGCTGCGCGACCGGTTAAAGGCGGAACGCAAGACGCTGGCCATGGCCGTCATCCCGCAGTTCGAGACCTCGCCGGACGTCAGCGCCATTTACGATTATGGCGCCCTGGCCCGGCTGGTGGACCGGGTCGCGCTCATGACCTACGACCGGCACCAGACGTCCAGCCCTCCGGGTCCGGTCGCGCCCTTCGGCTGGGTGGAGGGGAACATCAAGGACGCCCTGAAGAAAGGGTTTCGCCCCGGCCAGATCCTGCTGGGCATCGCCACCTACGGCTACGACTGGCCGGCGGGCCAGGCCGGTGGTTTCTCCCGGCCGACGCGCGAGATCTTGGAACGCGCCGGCCGCCTCGGCGCGGAGGTCAAGTGGGACGAGCGCTTTCAGGAGCCGTACTACGTTTACACCGCCCCGGGCGACCGCCCGCGGGAGGTATGGTTTGAAAACAAGCACACCCTGAAGCAGAAAATCTCCCTGGTGCGCAAGTACCGCCTGGCAGGCGTGGCGATCTGGCGACTTGGCTTCGAAGAGGATGACTTCTGGCGCACCCTGCGCGCGAGCCTGCGCCCGGGGGCGGGGAGGTAATTCATGGCAAATTGCCGCCGGCGAACTTGACGAGCCCGGTGTGTTGGGGTATTTTTAAAAGAGAAATTCGGCCTGGTTGAGGGTGACGCACATGAGCTGGAAGAGGTGGCTGGTTTTCATTACCCTGGCCTGTTTTCTAGGCGGCGTGATGTTTGCCGGCGGCATGACCCTGGTGCGGGACCTGGCACCGCAGCCGGCCGTTGAAAGCCCCGGCGCTGCCGACGCGGCGCCCGCCCTTCCGGGCGTGGCGCCCGGCACGGTAGCCGATATCGTGGCCCGTTCGGGGCCGGCGGTGGTCAAAATAGATACCGTGGTGCCGACGGGCGGCGAGTGGAGCCTGGACCCGTTTTTCAGCGACCCGTTCTTCCGGGACTTTTTCGGGCAGCCGCTGCTTCCGTCCCAACCGCGCGTGCGGACGGGGTTGGGTTCGGGGTTCATTATTTCCAAGGACGGTTACATCCTGACTAACGAACACGTGATCGACAAGGCCCAGGAAATCCGGGTTACGGTGGCCGGATACAAAGACCCCTTTAAGGCCCGCGTGGTGGGCGCGGACTACGACCTGGACCTCGCCGTGATCAAGATCGACGCGCCCAAGGACCTGCCGTACCTCAGGCTGGGCGATTCGGACAAGACGCGCGTGGGCGAATGGGTAATAGCCATCGGCAACCCCTACGGCCTTGACCATACGGTTACGGTCGGGGTTATCAGCGCCAAGGGGCGCCCGGTGCAGATCGAGGATCGCTACTACGACAACCTGCTGCAGACCGACGCCTCCATTAACCCGGGCAACAGCGGCGGCCCCCTCCTGAACCTGAGCGGCGAGGTGATCGGGATAAACACCGCCGTGAACGCCCAGGCGCAGGGGATCGGCTTTGCCATCCCGTCAAGCACCGTACAGCCGGTCCTGCACGAGCTTACGACCACAGGCAAGGTTTCGCACCCGTGGCTGGGCGTGAGGGTGCGGGACATTTCCCCCGAACTGGCGCAGTACCTCGGCCTGCCGGAGGTCCGGGGCGCCCAGGTAGTCGACGTGGTCCCGGGGAGCCCGGCGGCCAAGGCGCGGCTCATGCCCGGCGACGTGATCCTGGAATTGGATGGACGGCGCATCAACGACGCCCAGGACTTGGTCAACGCCATCCGTGCTTCGAAAGTCGGACGGCGAGTAGAGGTCAAGATATTCCGCGGGGGCAAGACGCTGTCCTTGAGCGTGACCCTCACCGAAAAGCCGCGCTAACCGGGCTCCCGTCCACCGGACGCCAACATTGAAGCAAGGGGCAGAAGCATGCGGCTTTGGGTTCTCGTGGCGCTTCTGGTGTTTGTAACGCAAGGCCTGGGAGCGGCGGCGGCTGCGGCGGCACCGCCGCCGCAAGTTGTGGCCGGAGCCGCGATCCTTATGGAGGCCGACACCGGCCAGGTGCTGTACGCCAAGAACCCGGACGCCAGAATGTACCCGGCCAGCACCACCAAGATCCTTACCGCGCTTATCGCCCTCGAACGTTGCGACCTCGACGAGGAGGTGCGTGTTCCCCCCGGCTTCACAGGTATAGACGGCTCGGCCGTGTACCTGCGCGAGGGCGAGGTCTTTACGGTGCGCGACCTCCTGTACGCCCTGCTGGTTCACTCGGCCAACGACGCCGCGGTGGTTCTGGCCGAGCACGTGGCCGGGTCGGTGGACGCCTTCGCGCGACTGATGAACAAGAAGGCGGCGAGCACCGGCGCGCGGCATTCCCACTTCGTCAATCCCAACGGCCTGCCGGACGAAAACCACTACACCACCGCGCGCGACCTGGCCTTAATCGCCCGGGCGGCCATGCGGCAGCCCACCTTCCGCGAGATCGTGGCCACAAAAAGCTACGTCCTCCCGGAACGGGAAGACCCCAAAGCCTTGCGCCACCTCTGGAACACGAACAAGCTCCTGTGGCGGTACGAGGGCGCCAACGGCATCAAGACCGGCTACACCACCCAGGCGCAGCAGTGCCTGGTCGCCTCGGCCCGGAGAGAGGGCCGGGAGTTGATCGCGGTCGTACTGGGCAGTGTGGGCAACAACGTCTGGACGGATGCCACGGCCTTGCTGGATTACGGGTTCGACGGTTTCACCCGGAGCCAGATCGTCGGTGCAAACCGCAGCGTGGCCAGCGTCAAGGTGGCCTACGGTGCGCGGGACGTGGCGCTGGTCACCGCGTCCCCCTTTGTCTGGAGCTTTCCCACCGGCGAGCCCTCGCCCGCGGTGCGCTGGGACGTCCGCCTGCCCCGGCCCGTGACCGCCCCCGTGCAAAAGGGCCAGGAACTGGGGAGCCTCGTGCTGTACAGCGGTGCACGGCGGCTCGGCGCCGTGCCGCTGCTGGCGGCGGACGACGTTCCCCGCGCCCTCTGGGCATCCTGGTGGTTCTGGACCGGTGTCGGCGGCTGCGGCCTGCTGCTGGTGCGGTACCGCAACTACAGGCGCCGGCGGAGATACCTCTTCCGGCGGTGACCGGTTTCCGGTACCAGGGCGGCAATCAGGCGGGCGAAGGGTTGCACAAAGGGGAGCACGAGCAGGCTCGACACAACGTTGAAAAGGGTGTGGGCGTTGGCTACCTGCCGGTCGAGGCCGGGAGCGGTGAGGGTGATAAGCTTGGCGAAAGGCCCCGCGAGGGGCAGAACCGCCACGGCCCCCGCGAGGTTGAGGAGCAGGTGCGCCGCAGCAATGCGGCGCCCGGCCGTCGTGCTCCCGAGAGCCGCAAGGACCGCCGTAAAACACGTGCCTACGTTATTCCCTATCACCAGCACCACGGCGTTTTCCAGGTCGATAAGGCCCTGCCGGGCCAGGGCGATGACGATGCCCGTCGCCGCGCCGGAAGAATGCAAAAGCCCGGTGAGGGCGGCCGCGGCAGCCGCCGCCGCCCACGGGTTTGCACGCAGGGCCAGCAGGGTATGAGCGAACCACGGCGCATGCTGCCACGGCGCAAACGCGGCCCCCATTCCTTCGAGCCCCAGGAAAACGGCGCCTAGCCCACAAACCGCCTGCCCACAGGCGCCCAGGCGCGAACGGCGCCCCGCGGCCCACAGGGCGAGGCCGCCGGCCAGCAGAGCCAGCGCTACTCCCCCTGCCTTGAAGGAAAGAAGTTGCACGGTCAGGCAGGTGCCCACGTTGGCCCCGAGGATCACGCCGATGGCCTGCGGCAGGGCAATAAGCCCGGCGTCCGCGAAACCCATGGTGAGGACCGACACGGCGGTGCTGCTCTGGACCAGCGCCGTGAGGACGGTACCGGTGAAGGCCGCCGCCAGGGGTGTGCCGGTGAAGCGGAGAAGGACCGTGCGCAGGGCCGGACCGGCGACACCCGCGAGCCCCCCCTTGAGCAGTTGAAGTCCTGCCAAAAGCGAAGCCAGCCCGGTTGCCAGGAGAAGCAAACCAACCATCATCACGCCGTTTGGCAACAACGAAATAACTCCTTCCTGATTACATATGTCGTCAACCCGGCAAGTATCCCGAAAATTTGCGGAATTAGAAAATTATCGCCCATGGTACACAATATTGCCTTTCTATGTTATACTTGCCGTGACCGGGCTGTCTTAAATTTCCAGAAAGCACGGCGGCTTGCCGGGGAGGGGAGCAAGGCCATGGAAATTCCGGATCTGCCAACCGGCTACGGCGACAACACGGTTGTTCTCCTGGTGCAAACGCCGCGGGTGGTATACGCTTACTGGGAAATAACACCCGCCGCCTGGCATACGCTTAAGCGGCGGGGGGTTTTCACCTTGCGCTTTTGGGAAGGCGGCGGGGGCGGCGCCCACCGTGACGTTTACCCCGACCTGCGCGCCGGCAACTGGTATTTCCGCGACGTTAAGCCCGGCGTCTCTTGTTTCTGCGAGATCGGGTGCACGGAACAGGGCGTCTTCTACCCCTTCCTGCGGTCGGCGCCGGTGACCACGCCGTTCGACACGGCGGCGCCTGCGGAAGGATACGAGCTGGTAGCGCCGGCTTGCGAAGAAGGGGCGCCCGGGGCGGCTTTACCTTTGCCCAGTTCCGGCGTGTTCCAGGCGTGAGAAGGGCCGGCGCCATGAGCGCCGGGCGAAGTTTGGCGGCGGTCCCGCGGGGAGGTGAATACAACGTGCCTCAAGGTTACCTGGCCCTCGTTTTACACGCGCACCTGCCGTTTGTACGCCATCCGGAGGCGGCGCGTTTCCTGGAAGAACACTGGTTCTTCCAGGCGCTTACGGAGTCGTACATCCCGCTGGTCCTTGCCCTGGAGCGGCTGGACCGTGACGGGGTGCCCGTGCGTCTTACCGTCTCGCTTTCACCGCCGCTCCTTACCATGCTCGCCGACGACCTTTTAAAGGAACGCTACGCCGCTTACCTGGACAGGCTTGCCGCGCTGGCGGAGCGGGAGCAGGAGCGGACGCGCGGCACGCCCTTTTGTTCCCTTGCTTCCTTCTACGCGGAACGGCTTGCCGAGGTCCGGGCGGCATTCGACCGCTATGACGGCGACCTCCCGGCGGCCTTCAAGCACCTGCGCGACGCCGGCCGCGTCGAACTGATCACCACCTGCGCCACGCACGGTTACCTGCCGTTGATGCTGACACGGGAAGCGGCGCGTGTCCAGGTCCAGGTGGGGGTGGAAACCTTCGCGCGCCGTTTCGGCCAGCCACCGCCGGGGTTCTGGCTGCCGGAGTGCGGATATACCCCGGGGGTCGAAAGCCTGCTTGCCGCCTGCGGCATTCGCTATTTCATCGTTGAGGCGCACGGCCTTTTGCACGCGCGGCCCCGCCCGCGCCACGGCGTCTGGGCCCCGGTTTACGTGGGCGATACCGGCGTTGCGGCCTTCGCCCGCGACCCGGAGAGTTCCCGCCAGGTATGGGACAGGCACGTCGGTTACCCGGGCGATTTCGACTACCGCGAGTTTTACCGGGACATCGGGTACGAACTCGATTGGGAGTACCTGCGCCCGTATATGCCCAGCCCGGACGTGCGGACGGACACCGGCTTCAAGTATTACCGGATAACCGGCCGCGGCCCCCACAAGGAAATCTACGTCCCTGCCTGGGCCGCGGAAAAGGTGCACCGCCACGCCGAGCACTTCCTGGAAAGCCGCCGGCTGCAAATACAGGAGCTTGCCCGGCGGATGGACCGCGCGCCGGTAATCGTGGCCCCGTACGACGCCGAGCTATTCGGCCACTGGTGGTACGAAGGGCCCTTGTGGATCGAGTCGCTGTGCCGCAAGCTCCACTTCGACCAGGACGTGGTGGGCATGCTCACCCCGGGCGATTACCTGGAGCGTTTTCCCGCCAACCAGCGGGTGAGCCTGGGGCATTCGAGCTGGGGGGCCGGCGGTTACAGCGAGGTGTGGCTCAACCCCAGGAACGACTGGATCTACCGGCACCTCCACCACATGGAGCGGGAAATGATCGAGCTTACCCGCACGTACCGCGACGCCCCCGGCGCCGCGCGCCGGCTGCTGAACCAGGCGGCGCGGGAATTGCTCCTGGCGCAGGCCAGCGACTGGTCGTTTATCCTTACCACGGGCACCGCCACGGGGTATGCGGAGCGCAGACTCAGGGAGCATATCGGGCGTTTCCGCCTGCTGGCCGACAGGGTGCGCGGCGGGGCGAGGGTGGATGCCGACGTGGAGGAGGTGGAACGCCGGGACAACATCTTCCCCTTCATCGACTACCGGGTTTACGGCGAGGGCGGCGGGCGGCGCACCCGCCCAAGCCGCGTCGAACCGCGCGTCCTGGTTCTGTCCTGGGAATTTCCGCCCCGGATCGTCGGAGGACTCGGCCGGCACGTGTACGACCTGACAAGTGCCCTCGCCCGGCAGGGCGCCAGGGTGTGCGTCCTGACCGCGCCGGCGGCCGGGCGACCGGGCCGCGAGGACGTTAACGGGGTCGAGGTCTTGCGGCTGCCGCCGGAAGCGCTGCGGGGTCAGGACTTTCTGACCTGGGTGGACGAGCTGAACCGCGGCATGGTCGGCCTGGCGCGCAACCTTGCCGCCCGGGGTGCGGTGTTCGACCTGGTCCACGCCCACGACTGGATGGTGGGGGCGGCGGCGGAAGCCATAGCCTCTTCCCTGGGGCTGCCTGTGGTGGCCACCATCCACGCCACCGAGCACGGGCGGCACGGGGGGCTCCACAACGAACTGCAGCGAACCATTCACGGGCGCGAGGCGCGCCTGGCGCGCCTGGCCCGGCGGATCATCTGCTGCAGCCGCTACATGGCGGACGAGGTGCGCCGCCTGTTCGGCGTCGGCGGGAAGGTGCGGGTGATTCCCAACGGAATAGACGCGGCCGGCCTGCGCTGCCCGGCGGACGAACCCGTGTCCAGGAGCCCGGAACCCACCCTGCTCTTTATGGGCCGGCTGGTCCCGGAAAAGGGCGTGCAGGTGCTGCTCGAAGCCATGCGCCTGCTGCGGGTGGGATTCCCGGGCCTCCGGCTCGTCGTGGCCGGTCGCGGCCCCTACGAGGAGCACTTGCGCCACCTGACCCGGGTATACGGCCTGGAGGCGGCCGTTGCCTTTACCGGCTTCGTCGACGGGCCGGAACGCAACCGCCTGCTGGCCCGGGCGCACGTGGGGGTTTTCCCCAGCCTTTACGAGCCCTTCGGCATCGTTGCCCTGGAGGCGATGGCCGTGAACCTCCCCGTGGTCGTGGGCGACACCGGCGGGCTTACAGACGTGGTAGAACACGGCGTGGACGGTTTCAGGGTGCCTCCGGGACGCGCTGACCTCCTGGCGTACTACGTCGGTCTTCTACTAGAAAACCCGGCCCTCGCGCAGGAGATGGCCGCCCGGGCGGCAAAAAAGGTAAGGACGCTGTACGATTGGCGTTCTATCGCCGAGCGAACGCTTGGAGTCTACGCGGAAGTAACGGGCTGGAGGTCAAGAGATGCCGCGTCCGCTGCTGGTCGGTAACGGGAGCATCCTGGCGGCTTTCGACACCTTCTATTTCATGCGGGATTTTTATTTCCCGTATGTGGGCCAGTGGAACCACATCATGGGCCGCCGCAACCGGATCGGTGTCTGGGTTGACGGCCAGTTCGCCTGGCTCGACCACCCAAGCTGGGAACGCAGGCTGAAATACAAGAACGACACCCTGGTCACCGAGGTACGGGCCAGGAACGGCTGGCTGCAGCTGACCCTGGACATAAACGGCGCGGTCGACATGCGGGAAAACGTCTACGTCTCGCGGGTGGTGGTGAAAAACCAGAGCGACACGGAACGCGAGTTCCGGATCTATTTCACCCAGAATTTTTCCATCGACGAGGTGGCCGTCGGCGACACGGCGCTTTTCGATCCCCGGCTGCACACCATTTACCACTACAAAAAGAACCGCTACTTCATGGTGAACGGTCGCTGCAACGGCGAGACGTTCTTCCAGTACGCCACCGGACTCAAACGGGTGGGCACCATCGAGGGCACCTTCCGCGACTGCGAGGACGGCCAGTTGAGCGGCAACGCCATAGCCCAGGGTTCGGTGGACAGCGCCATCGGCTTCCGGCTCGTCCTCGGGCCCGGTCAGGCCGGTACCGTGTACTACTGGGTCTGTGCGGGAAGGAACTTCCAGGAGGTGCGTGACCTCAACGCCTACGTTCTGGACGAGGGGCCCGACAATATCCTGCACCAGGTGGAGCAGTACTGGCGCACCTGGGTGAACGCCGTACCGCGGGACTGGGACGGATTGCGCCCCTTCGTGGTGAACGCCTTCAACCGGAGTCTGATGCTCACCCGGCTGCACCTGGACGCGCGCGGGGCGATCGTTGCCGCCGTCGATTCGGATATTATGGGCGTCACCAACCGGGACCATTACTGCTACGTGTGGCCGCGCGACGGCGCCTTTGTGGCCTACGCGCTGATCCGGGCCGGTTACGGCCGGCTGACGCGCCCGTTTTTCGAGTTCTGTGCCGACGCCCTCACCGAGGAAGGATACCTCATGCACAAGTACAACCCGGACGGCACGCTCGGGTCGAGCTGGATGCCCTGGGTGGAGCGGGGTGTGGTGTACCTGCCCATCCAGGAGGACGAGACCGCCCTGGTTCTCTGGGCGCTATGGGCGTACTACCAGGCCGAGAGGGATCTGGAATTCGCGGCGCAGTTGTATCGCCCCCTTATTCTGCCGGTGGCGGAGTTTCTCTGCTCCTACTTCGACCGGGAACTCGGCCTGCCGCGCGAGTGCTATGACCTGTGGGAGGAGCGGCGCGGCATCTTCACCTTCACCGCGGCCAGCGTCTACGCGGGTCTTTGCGCCGCGGGCCGCTTCGCCCTGGTTTTCGGGGAGGAGGACCGCGCCGAGCTTTACTTCGGGCGCGCCGAGGAGATAAAAAAGGGGATGGTCACCCACCTTTACGACCCGGATTTGCAGCGTTTCGTCCGCGGCCTGGTGTGGAACGACGCCCAGGGCCGCTATGTGAAGGACACCACGCTGGAGTCGAGCACGGCCGGGGTGTTTCTCTTGGGCGTCCTGCCGCCCGACGACCCGCGGGTGGTGAACACCATGCGCACCATCGAGAAGGAACTGTGGGTGCGCACGGAGGTGGGCGGCATCGCCAGGTACACCGACGACCATTATTTCCAGCGTACCCGGGACGTGTTCACCGTGCCCGGCAACCCGTGGCTCATCACCACCCTGTGGCTCGCCCAGTGGCACATCGCCGTGGCCACGGGGCCGGTCTCTTTCTACCGGCCGCTCGGCCTCATCGAGTGGGCGGCGCAAAGCGCCCTGGAAAGCGGCGTAATGCCGGAGCAGCTGGACCCCTTCAGCGGCGAGCCGCTTTCCGTGGCGCCGCTGGCCTGGTCGCACGCCACCTTCGTCCAGACGGTGGTCGAATACCTGGCCAAGCGGCGGCAGTATCTCGTAGGTGAAGAAAGGGCGGCGATCGCGTCGGCGGCGGCCGCGTCCGGGTAAGACTGGCACCGTTCGCCCCCCGCCCGTATATCCTGGAGCGGGGGGATGCAGCGGTGAAAAAACTGGGTCTGGCATTGGGCGGCGGGTTTATCCGCGGCGCGGCCCACGTGGGCGTCCTGAAGGTGCTGGACGCGGCAGGGATTAAGCCGGCGGCGGTGGCCGGCACCAGCGCCGGCAGCATCGTGGCCGCCCTCTATGCCGCCGGCCACACGGTGCCGGAGATGGAGAGGGCGGTGTTGTCGCTGAAGCCGGGGGACGTCCTGGACGGCGGACCGCTGTTCGGACTCGTCAACCTTTACCGGCTGCTTGTCAGTCTCTTGCGCCGCCTGGGCGGGCGGGAGCAGACGGGGGCGCCGCTGGGCCTGCTGCCCGGGGCGAGGCTTTTGGCGTTTCTGCAATCACTTCTGGGCGACAGGCGGTTCGACGATTTGAGCATACCCCTGGTGGTTACCGCGACCGACATTGTTTGCGGCCGGCGGGTGGTATTTGCGCCAACCCCCCTGGTCCGCGACGAGTTCGTCCGGCTGGCGCGCACCCCCGTGGCCGAAGCGGTAAGGGCGAGCTGCGCCGTGCCCGGCCTCTTCGAACCGGTGCGGCGGGACGGCATGGTGCTGGTCGACGGGGGTGTGCGCGAGGGGGTGCCGGCGGAGGCGGTCCGGCTGGCGGGGGTGGATGTGGTGGTGGCCGTGGACCTGGGCGAACGCCCCGAGGCCTGCCGCCCGGTGAGCGATATCGTCGACCTTCTCAGCGAGGCCTGGGATCTGGCCCTGTCCGAGGGTACGCAGAAGGAACTGGAAACGTATGCCGACGTCGTCATCAAGCCCCCCCTGGAAGGGATTCGCCCGTGGGATTTCCACCGCGTTCCGCAGTGCATCAAGGCCGGGGAGCAGGCGGCGTGCGTCGCCCTCCACCGGATACAGGAGGTGTTGGCATGATTTTGCGCTCACGCCCGGCGCTGTGCCGGCTGACAAAGGAGTTACAAGAGCAGTTGGAGTGTCTCGGGCGGGTAGCAAGCCAGGTCGGCGCGGCAGTGCGTGGTCGGTCCCCCACGGCATTTTCTTCCCTGGAGCAGGCGGGGTTATTGCACTACGTGCAGTCTTTTTACGCCGGCGTGGAGGACATCCTCCTGCGGGTACTCGCGGAGGTAGACCATTTTGCTTCAGGCGATAGGAACTGGGGCAAGGAGGTTCTCCGGCGGATGGCACAGGACCTGCCCGGCGTGCGACCGGCAGTCCTTAGCCGTCCGCTTTACGAGCGGCTGGACGCGTGCAGGACGTTTTGTGCCGGCGCGAGGCTTTTCGGCGATGCCCGTCCGGTGGCCCAGGAGCTGTTAGCAATGGCGCTGGAACTTCCCGATATCCATGCGGCCTTTGCGGCCGAGGTCGAAACCTTCCTGGACTACCTGTGGCGCGCCGGTGAGTGTCCTGAAGGATAGAGGGCAGCCGGGCGCGAAATAGGATGCCGGGGTGAATAATATGCAAGAGGTTTTTCTGCGTTACATCCGGGTGCTGTGCCACGACATCTTAAACCACCTCCAGGTGATCTCCGGCCTGTCCCAGTTGCAAAAAACGGAACGCATTCGCGCTTACGTCCACGAAGTGAGCGACCAGATAAAGGAGATCGGCCGCCTGGCCCGGATCGGTCATCCGGGCCTCGCCGCGGGAGTCTTCGGTTTCCTGCAGTGGCTCTCCCGCTTTGGTATTCCGTACCGGCTCCAGGTGGCGGAGGCAGGAACCGTGCGGGCACCGCGGGACGATGGCCTTGCCGCCGTTTTGGCCCGCGGCCTGGACGTGCTGGGCCGGCAGCTGGCGCTCCTGGAAGGAGTGGACAAGCCCGTCCGCATTGCGGTGGAAGTGGATGATGGGGCATATCGCGTCCGCATCACCCTGCCGGGAGACGAGGAGAAGACGGTTGGCGCGACCCGGAACTGTGCCTCGTGTTTCGATGCGGCGCCGGCCGGGAGCGTGCAGGTCGCAAATGAGGACGGGGCAACGGTCCTGCTGGTGACGTTGCCGGTAACGGCGGATGCCGTCCGGCGGGATGTGGAAGAATAGGAAAGACATGTTTTACGACGAGGCCAGGATATACGTCAAGGGCGGCGACGGGGGCAACGGCTGCGTTGCCTTCCGGCGCGAAAAATACGTGCCGCGCGGCGGGCCGGCGGGGGGCGACGGCGGCAACGGCGGGAGCGTTGTCCTGCACGCCGACGCGCAACTCGCGACGCTCGTCGACCTCCGTTACCGGCGCCATTACAAGGCGGAGCGCGGCGGCCACGGCATGGGCAAGAACATGCACGGCAGGGACGGGGAGAACCTGGTCCTGCGGGTGCCGGTCGGGACGGTCGTGCGGGACGCCGCGACGGGAGAAGTGCTGGCCGACCTGGTCGAAGACGGCCAGGAGGTGGTTGTGGCCCGCGGCGGGCGCGGGGGCCG
>DMDP01000112.1 GCA_003445475.1 Peptococcaceae bacterium
GCCTGCCGCTGCCCGCCGGAAAGGAGCCCGACCCTGGTGGTCAGCCGGTCCTCCAACCCCAGTCCCAGCAGCGAAAGCCGTTTCCGGAAGAGTTCGCGCTCCTCTCTGGTGATCCCCCGCCTCAAGCCCCGCGCCTTTCCCCGCCGGAGGGCCATCGCCAGGTTCTCCTCGATGGTCATGGACGCCGCCGTACCCAGGGCCGGGTCCTGGAAAACCCGCCCTATGTAGGCGGCCCGGACGTGCTCGGGCTCATTCTGCACCTCGCGCCCTTCGATTTGAATCGTCCCGGCGTCTATCTCGTAGACACCGGCAATAACGTTAAGAAGCGTGCTCTTGCCGGCCCCGTTGGAACCGATGATCGTTACTACCTCGCCCGGCGCGAGAGAAAGCGAAACCCCGTCCAGCGCCACTTTCTCGTTGACGTTGCCCCGGTTAAAAATCTTAACCACGCCGCTCAATGCCAGCAGCGCCACCACTCCTCCCCAAGGCTCGCCCGCCAAACCGCTTTTGCAGTACCGGGAAGGCCAGGGCGATGGTAACAATCAACGCCGTAAGGAGCTTGAGGTCGGTCGGCGCCAGCCCGAGGGCCAGGACCACCGCAATCACGGCCCGGTAGATAATCGATCCGGCCACGACGGCCAGCAACGCCCGCAGAACGCCGGAACCACCGCACAGCACCTCGCCGATGATTACCGAGGCCAGCCCGACGATGATCATGCCGATTCCCATCTGGATATCCGCGTATCCCTGGAATTGACCGACCAGCGACCCCGACAGCGCGCACAGGCCATTTCCCAGCGCCAGACCGATCACCTTCATCGTATACGTGTTAACGCCCAGGCTGCGGATCATCTGCTCGTTGTCACCGGTGGCCCTGATGGCAAAGCCCAGTTCGGTCTGCAGGAAAGCGTACAAAAGGATGACCACCACGGCCACCGTGGCGAAGGCCAGCACGAGGGCCGCCAGCTGTGGGGTGACCCACTTGCCCACGTCTGTGAAAACGGTGTCCAGCCGCAGGAGGGAAAGGTTGGCCCGGCCCATAATGCGCAGGTTAACCGAATAGAGGCCGATCATGGTGAGGATGCCGGAAAGGAGCGCGGGAATTTTCAGGTGCGTGTGCAAAAGCCCCGTCACCGCTCCGGCGAGTCCCCCGGCAATAACGGGAACAACTATACCAAGCCAGGGGTTGACCCCAACAAAAATAAGCTGGGCGGCAATGGCCGCTCCAAGCGTAAAGCTACCGTCTACGGTGAGGTCGGCGTAATTGAGGATCCGGAATGTGACGTAAACCCCAAGAACCATGGGGGCCCAGAGCAACCCCTGCTCCAGGACCCCCCTCACAACCTCCAAAAACATAAGTCCACCTGAACCGGATTATTTACTAAAAGATCTTCGACGCCCTAGCCTTGATTTCCTCCGGGAGTGTTACACCCATGCGCTCGGCTGCGCCGGCGTTCAGGGTAAGGGTCAGATCCTTCTGGCTTTCAATCGGCATGTCCTGCGGTTTTTCGCCCTGGAGCACCCGCAAGGCCATCTCGCCGGTCTGGCGGCCGAGCTTGTAGTAGTCGATGCCGTAGGTGCCGATCGCCCCCTTCTCCACCGTGTTCGCCTCGCCGGCGAAGAGCGGGAGCTTGTTCTTCTCGCATACCTGCACCACGCTGGCGATGGCCGCCACCACCGTGTTGTCGGTGGGAACGTAAACGGCGTCGACCTTGCCGACCAGTGACTGGGCGCCCTGCATAACCTCGTTCATAGAAGTGATCGGCGCCTCCACGATCTCCAGGCCGAGTTCCGGCGCCACCTGCTTGCAGAGGTCTACCTGCACCTGCGAGTTGACCTCACTCGAGTTGTAGATGACACCTACCTTCTTCACGGTGGGGACACAGTCTTTGATGAGCTGTAACTGCTCCTTGACGGGGTTCATATCGGTGGTGCCCGTGACGTTGGTGCCCGGTTTGTCCATGCTCTTAACCAGCTTGGCCGCAACCGGGTCGGTCACCGCGGTGATGAGGATGGGAATGTCCTGCGTTTTGTTCGCCATTGCCACGGCAGAAGGCGTGGCGATCGCCAGGATCAGGTCTTTCTTTTCCCGGACAAACTCGTCGGCGATCGTCTGCAAAACGCTCTGGTCGTTCTGCGCGTTCTTGTAGTCCACGATAAGGTTCTCGCCTTCCTTGTACCCCTTCTCCGCCAGGAGATCGAGGAAGCCCTGCCGCGCTGCATCCAGGGCGGCGTGTTCCACGATCTGAATAATGCCGAGGTTCACCTTCTTCTCCTCGGGCGCCTGTGTCTCTCCGCCTCCACCGCACCCGGCGACAAGCGCGAACATTACCCCCCAAGCCACCAGCAACAACCATAATCTCCTCACGCTACGCTCTCCTCCCCTCCGGATTTTGGCCCTGACGGGCGTCAATGTGTTAAGCTTATCCTAATTAAAAAGGGCGCGTATTGTCAATCAGTTAGCATGCTATGCGGTAGATAAAGCCGGCCGCTTTGGTTCACACTATCCGTACAAGCCTTTAGAAAGGTCTGGTT